>JARICQ010000048.1 GCA_029264075.1 Tissierellaceae bacterium
CCAGATGAAGATGCAGAAAGCTTTAAAAATATCGGAGATATAGTAAAATACGTAGAATCAAAAGTAGAATAATATCTCATAATTGGAGGCAAAGATGAAAAGAGTTGTAATTACAGGTTTAGGGGCCATTACGCCCATAGGAATAGGCAAGGATAAATACTGGGACTCTCTTATAAATGGAAGATCAGGTATTGGCCAGATAAGCAGATTTGACACAAGTGAATTCACTTCAAAAATTGGAGCAGAAGTAAAGGACTTTGAAGCTTCAGACTATATGGATAGAAAAGAAGCTAGAAGAATGGATAGGTTTTCTCAATTTGCAGTTGCAGCTTCAAAACTTGCATTTGATGATTCAAAAATAGATCTAGAAAACACAAATCTAGACAGGGTTGGTGTAGTAGTAGGTGCTGGAATTGGTGGAATGGAAACTCTTGAAAAAGAGTTTGACAAGCTAAAAAACAGGGGCCCAAATAGGGTCAGTCCATTATTTATACCTATGATGATATCAAATATGGCACCAGGACAGATTTCAATGGCCTTTGGACTTAGAGGAACATCTATGGCTATCACTACAGCGTGTGCATCGGCTACTCATGCCATAGGAGAAAGTTTTAGGATGATTAAAGAAGGAAAAATAGATGTAATAGTTACGGGTGGAACAGAAGCAGCTATAACACCTATTGCGGTAGCAGGATTTTGTTCAATGAAGGCTCTTTCTACAAGAAACGATGACCCTTTAAGTGCATCACGTCCTTTTGACAAGGAAAGAGATGGCTTTGTAATGGGAGAAGGAGCAGGTATATTGATTTTAGAAGAGCTTGACCATGCATTAGCTAGGGGAGCAGACATATACGGTGAGATGGTAGGATATGGTTCAACTTCAGACGCCTTCCACATAACCCAACCAGACCCAGAAGCAAAGGGTGCAGGAAGGGCTATGGAGATGGCAATAGAAGAAGCTGATATAGAAGCCGATAAGGTGGAGTATATAAACGCACATGGTACTTCAACCTACTTCAACGACAAATTAGAAACTCTAGCGATTAAAAATGTATTTGGAGACCATGCAAAAGATATAAATATCAGCTCAACAAAATCAATGACAGGTCATTTACTAGGCGCTGCTGGTGGAATAGAGGCTATAGCTGCAATATTAGCAATCAAGGAAGGGACAATCCCTCCAACAATAAACTATGAAAATCCAGACGAGGAATGTGACTTAAACTATACGCCAAACAAGGCAGTAAAAAGAGATGTAAACTATGCCCTATCAAATTCACTAGGATTTGGTGGGCACAATGCTTCAATATTAATAAAAAAGTACACACAATAAATAAAAGGCAGGCTCAACTCGGAAGTTGAGCCTGCCTTTTATTTATCCCTAGCTAGATATAGGATTTTAGTAGGATTATAAGCATTGAAAATCTCTAGATAATAAAGTACAATATAGATAAGACAATAATAAAAGAAAGGTGGAAGCGATGAAATCCCTATACTATGATAAGGGTCTTAAATATACTGAAGATTATCCCAAGCCAACTATCCATAAAAATGAATCCCTGGTTGAAATCATTATTACAGCTATATGCAACACAGATAAGGAGATATTAAAAGGCTATAGGCCAGACTTTAAAGGAGTATTGGGGCATGAATTTGTCGGTAGAGTGGTCCAATCTGATGATCCAAACCTAGTAGGTCAGAGAGTTGTCGGAGAGATAAATGAAAATTGTGGGGAATGTATCTATTGCAAAACTGGCAGGCCAAACCACTGTAATTTAAGGAGAGTGGTTGGGATTTCAGGAAAAGATGGAAGTTTCAGTGAGTTTCTATCTATAAGGAATGATTTGCTTCATATAGTTCCAGATGAGCTTTCTTCAGAAGATGCAATATTTACTGAACCACTTGCAGCAGCCTTAGAAATTAAAGAGGAATTTCATATTAAGCCTTCTACAAAAGTTGGGATTATAGGGGACGGTCGTCTTGCCTATATGATAGCCCAAGTAGTATGCTTAAGTGGAGCTGATTTGACTATAGTTGGCAAACATGAAGATAAGCTGGAATTATTTAAAGCCTTTGGAAAAACAACTACTGAAACTAAGGAAAGCTATGAGCTAGTAATTGATGCGACAGGTTCACCAAGTGGAATATTGACTGCAAAAAATTTAGTTCGTAGCAAGGGCACAATAATAATTAAATCTACCTATGCAGGAAGGGTAGAGATAAATATGAGTGATTTTGTTGTAAATGAACTTACTATCAAAGGCAGCAGATGCGGTCCATTTGAACCAGCTTTAAAGCTACTAAAACTGGGGTTAATTAAATTTCCAGAAATTGATCTATATGAATTAAAAGACTATAAAAGGGCATTTGGATCAAAAGCATTTAAAGCAGGATTTAGAGTGTCCCAATAGTTGTCGATTGTTTTATTTACAATCAAAATACATATTATCTAATAAAATGGGAGGGTAAAAAATGAAAAACAAAAAAAGTAATATTTTTAAAATCTTAGTTTTATCATTGGTATTAAGTATAGTTTTGGTAGGGTGTACTGGTGGAGGCGAAGAGCCTGCAGAACCAACAGAGGGTACAGGGGATTTAGACAATGGACTGAGGATTGTGGTGGTTACTAGTCCTTCAGGTGTAGATGACGGGTCTTTTAATGAAGACAACTACAATGGTGTCTTAAACTTTATTGAATCAAATCCTAATGCAGAAGTTAACACTGTAAAAGAACCTACTGGTGATCCTGCAGCAGGTGTTCAGGCAGTAGCAGATGTGGTAGCAGATTATGATGTAATAATTACACCCGGCTTCCAATTTGCTGGTGTATCCTCAATAGCGGTAGAAAATCCAGATAAAAAGTTTGTTCTTATAGATTCTTTTCCGCAGGAAATAGATGGAGAAGAAGTATTTGAAAATATATATGCTATGACCTTTGCCGAAGAAGAGCCTGGATTTTTGGCTGGTATGGCTGCAGCCCTAGAAACAGAGACAAATAAGGTGGCAGTTGTAAATGGAATAGCATTTCCAACAAATGTAAACTATCAATTTGGCTTTGAATCAGGTGTTAACTATGTAAATGCAATGTATGATAGGGACGTTGAAATTGTTGAATTGGCTTCCTATGCGGGAACAGACATCAATGGAGACAATGTAGGAGGCAACTATGCAGGAGACTTTTCTGATGAGGCAACGGGCAAGGTAATAGGAAATGCCTTGATTGAAGAGGGTTGTGACATTATCTTTGTAGTAGCTGGTGGAACTGGTAACGGAGTATTTACAGCTGCAAAAGAGGCAAATACAGATGTAAAAGTAATCGGAGGAGACGTTGACCAATATGATGATGGGGTCAATGGAGATGAAAATATCGTACTGACATCTGCCCTAAAGATAATGAATATAAACGTAGAAAGATCATTGAACAATATAAAAGATGATACATTTGTTGGCGAGAATGTTATGTTAAGAGCAGATACTGACTCTGTAGGATATGTGAACGAAGAAGGACGCCATCAATTATCAGAAGATACGGTAGAAAAAATAGATGCAGCATATGAATTGTTAAAAGCAGGAGAAATTGTCCCAGCAGCTAATTTTAATGGACATACTCCCGAATCTTTCCCGGGATTAGCAGAGTAAAAATATTTAGATATTAGTTATTTGTTTTATGAAAACTTATTGCTTTCTTCTATAAAATATTAGAAAGTAATAAGTTTTCAAACTAATATGCTTGAGGAGAATGATATATGTCTGAAAACATTGTTGAAATGAAAAATATCACCAAAAGATTTCCTGGAATAGTTGCAAATGATGACATTAGCATTCAAATTAAAAAGGGTGAAATATATGCTATATTAGGAGAAAATGGTGCAGGCAAGTCGACACTAATGAGTATGCTTTTTGGCATGTATGAGCCAGATGAAGGAGAAATTTGGGTTAGAGGTGAAAAGGTCAATATTGAGTCGCCCAACCATGCCACAAGATTAAATATTGGGATGGTCCATCAACATTTTAAGCTTGTTGAAAATTTCACTGTAACTGAGAATATAATCCTTGGAATAGAACCAGAGGCTAAATTTGCTGGATTGTTTCCCTATGTAAAGATTAGGGAGTCAAGCAAAGAGATAACTGAATTATCAAAAAAATACGGCCTGGAAGTAGAAGCAGATAAAAAGATAGAAGATATAAATGTTTCCCTTCAACAGCGGGTAGAAATTATAAAAATGTTATATAGACAAGCTGAAATACTTATATTCGATGAACCAACAGCAGTACTCACTCCTCAAGAAATAGATTATTTGCTAAGAATTATTCAAGATCTTCGTGACGATGGTAAAACTATTATCTTAATTACTCACAAATTAGAAGAGATTAAAAGAGTAGCAGATAGGTGTGCTATTTTAAATAGGGGAAAATTAGTCGATGTCCTAGATGTAAAAGATACATCTACTAAGATGATGGCCAATTTAATGGTAGGAAGAGAAGTCTCTTTTGAAATGGAAAAAAAACCGGTTGAATTTGGAGAGACTGTCCTGGAAGTGGAAGGACTATATATAAAAAACCAGGATAATTTTGAAATTGTAAAAGATGCATCCTTTACAATACGTGCTGGAGAGGTCTTTGCCATAGCAGGAGTATCAGGCAATGGTCAAGTTGAGATTGCAGATGCTATTGCTGGCCTTACTGAGATATCAAAAGGAAAGATCAGCTTAAATGGCCTTGATATAAGCAATTATAGTATCAGGGAAAGAACAGAAGCTGGAATAACATATATTCCAGAAGATAGACAATCAGCTGGCTTGATACTTGATTTCTCTCTGGCAGACAATTTAGCATTAAAAGATTACTATAAAGCACCTTTTACAAATAAAGGAATTATGGATAGTAAATTGATCAATGACTATGGAGATAAATTAATAGAAAAATACGATATTCGAAGTGGCCAAGGCACAAAAACCATGGTCCGTAGTATGAGTGGTGGAAATCAACAAAAGGCAATTATAGCCAGAGAAATCGAATTGGATTCCATTCTCACTATATATGTCCAACCCACAAGAGGATTAGATATTGGTGCAATTGAAAACATACAAAAAATGATTTTAGACCAAAGAGATAAGGGGGAGGCTATTCTACTAATATCTTTAGAATTAGATGAGATTATGAATATTGCTGACACCATAGGAGTTATATATAGTGGGGAGATACAAAAAATTGCTTCTGCAGAAAATCTGACTAGTGAAGAGGTTGGAGAATTCATGATGGGTGTGAAAGTATGAAAAATAAAAAAGAAAAACATGAAAATATTAGTATAAAGAAAGCTTTCCTTAAAATAGTTGGTGATGAAAAACGACAAAAGATTACTATACCAATTCTTTTAATTCTTTTAAGTTTGTTTGTAGCTGGGATTATAAT
>JARICQ010000080.1 GCA_029264075.1 Tissierellaceae bacterium
TGTCTGAGATAATGTCACAAAGTGAAATAGATGCCCTTCTTAATGCACTTGATTCAGGTGAATTAGATGTTGAAGAAATCAATGAAATTGATGAAACAAAAAAAGTTAAATTATATGATTTTAAAAATCCTCAAAAAATATCTAAAGAACAGCTAAGAACGCTAGAAATTATACATGAAAACTTTGGCAGACATTTACAAACCTTTCTTACAGGATATTTGAGAGCATCTGTAAAGACAGAAATACTCACAGTTGACCAATTTGCTTATAGCGAGTTTAGTAATTCACTTTCAAATCCAGCCTTTTTAAATATAATCGATTTTAAGCCTTTAAATGGTCAGATGATAATAGATATTTCCACTAATCTTATCTATACAATAATTGATAGACTTTTAGGCGGAGGCGGAGATGGGATTGGAAAACAAAAGCCAAGAGGCTTTACAGAAATCGAACTTTCACTATTAAAAAGAATGATGCAAAAGATAGTAAATGACTTAAAAGAGGCATGGATAAATGTAGTTGATGCAAGACCCATTTTAGAAAAAATTGAAACTAATCCTCAATTTGCACAAATTGTCCCCCCTAATGAAACTATTGCTCTAGTAACTATGAATGTTCAAATAGGAGATCTAGAAGGAATGATGAATATATGTATACCATATATTCTACTTGAACCAGTGCTTGACAAACTAAATACTAAATTTTGGTTTACAACTTCAATGAAAGAACAGTCAAAAGATGATTCTGAATTAATTAAAAGTAGGATATTAGCAACCAAGGTTCCCTTGGTTGGATACTTAGGAGAGACACGAAGTTTGGTAAAAGATATAGTTAATATAAAAACTGGAGATATAATCAAGTTAGGAAAAAACACAGAGGATCTGATTGATATAAAAGTTGGAAGCAATGTTAAGTTCAAAGGAGAGATAGGGACAATAAATAATAAAGTTGCAGTAAAAATACTTGAAGTTGTTAAGGAAGGTGATCTTGAAAATGACTGGTGATATGTTGTCTCAAGAAGAGATCGATGCACTATTAAAGGGAAATGATACAGAAGAAGATAATGATTTTTCCGAAGATGAACAAGATATAAATATAGATGATGAATTAACAGAAATAGAAATTGATGCCTTAGGAGAAATAGGAAATATAAGCATGGGAACAGCTGCTACAACACTTTCTACTCTTCTAAATAGAAAAGTGAATATTACTACACCTACAGTCGGTATAACTACTGCTGAAGAATTATCAAAAGAGTATGTAAAGCCATTTGTAGCGGTAGATGTAAGCTACAAAGCTGGGCTAGAGGGTTCAAATGTTTTGGTTTTAAATTCAAATGATGCCAAGATAATTACTGATCTAATGATGGGAAAAGACGAGTTTGATATTGAAAGAGAATTAAGTGAGCTAGACTTAAGCGCAGTAAGTGAAGCAATGAATCAGATGATGGGATCATCTTCTACATCCTTGTCTGAAATGTTTATGAAAGTTATAGACATAGAGCCTCCTATTTCAATGGAGGTATCTTTTGATGAAGGAAAAGATAAAATAGATATGCTCAGCAAAGATTCAGCTATTATAAAGATATCTTTTAAGATGGTAATAGGAGACTCTATAGATAGCAATATAATGCAGCTAATACCCCTGGAAACTGGACGCGAGATGGTATACAATCTAATGAATCCAGAAATTCAAGAAGAGACGATAGATCAATCAAGTAGTCAACATGATTCAGATCTGAGAAAAGAAATAGACATAGAAGAAACTGATATAAGCAGTCCTATAGATAACAAGGAAATTGAAACTGAAAAAAACATAGACCATAATAAGTCAAGTGAAGAAGCTGAAGATATGGTCATGGTTAAAAAACCTCAATTCAAGAGCTTTACTACAGAAACCATAGCTAATAATAATGGATCTATTGACCTTGTAGGAGATATACCTGTAAATATAGTTGTAGAACTTGGGAAAACAAGCAAGAAGATAAGTGAAATATTAGAAATGGGACAAGGTACTGTATTAGAATTAGATAAATTAGTTGGTGAAGCTTTAAATATTTATGCAAATGGAAAGTTCATTGCCAAGGGAGAAGTTGTTGTAATAGATGACAATTTTGGAGTTCGAGTAACTGAAATAGAAAATACAAATAAGAGAATAATTTAATTATATTGGAGGTATTATGATGGGAAATGGAATATTAGTTGTAGATGATGCGTCTTTTATGAGAATGATGGTTAAGGATATATTAACAAAGAATGGCTTTGCTGTATCTGGAGAAGCAGAAAATGGACAAAAAGCTGTAGAAAAATATAAGGAATTAACACCAGACTTAGTAATAATGGATATTACAATGCCAGAAATGGATGGTATACAAGCTGTAAAAGAAATAAAAAAGATAAATAGTGATGCAAAAATAGTAATGTGTTCAGCTATGGGTCAGCAAGCTATGGTAATAGAAGCAATACAAGCGGGTGCAAAAGATTTTATAGTAAAGCCTTTCCAAGCTGATAGAGTTGTAGATGCAGTAACGAAAGCACTAGGATAGAAATGAAAAAACTGAAGTATTTGCTAGCCTCTGTGATTATACTTCTTCTATATAATCCAGTCTATGCTAGTGGATTTGAAGATGTGAGTCTCTTTAAAACTGTAGCTCAACTTATATTTTATTTAGTTATATTTATAGGAGTTATACTTGTAACTTTATATGGTACCAAGTTTATAGCAAAGAATTATAAGGGTTTTAGTGCTAGCAAATACATGAAAATCATCGATTCATTAAACATGCAAAATGGAATTAAGTTAGTTATAGTTAAAATAAATAAAAAAATATATATCTTATCGGTTTCAAGTACATCTACAAATCTAATAGATACTATTGATCCAGAAGATGTTGAGGAAGAAGTATTTGAAGACTATCTTAAAAAACATATGAATAAAAATGATGTGGAAGAAGCTAAGATAAACATTTATATGGATAAACTTAAAAAAAGAATAAAATTTTCAAAAGACGAGGAAGATAAAAGATGAATAAGATTCTTAAACTAGCAAATTTAATATTGATATTCTTGCTTTTATTTTCATCTATATCACATGCTGAGTCTTCAGCTCCATTTTTAGATGGACAAATAAGTATAGGGAATAGTGGAGATCCAGAAAATTATGTATTTTCAATCCAACTACTATTGATACTAACAGTGCTTACTATAGCACCATCTATACTTATAATGATGACAAGTTTTATCAGAATCCTTATAGTTCTTGGCTTTATACGTAGTGCAATAGGTCTTCAACAGACCCCACCAAATCAAGTTATTATAGGACTAGCAATCTTTTTGACTATATTTATCATGATGCCTATAGCAGTTGATATAAATGATGATGCTATTAAACCATATTTGGCTGAGGATATAACACAAGATCAGGCCATAGAGGAAGCGCTAGATCCGATAAGGAATTTTATGTTCAAACAAACAAGAGATAAGGATATGGCTTTGTTTATGAGTATGAGTGGAAATGGAAGTGTAAGCAACCTAGAGGAGATTCCAACACATGTTATTATTCCATCATTTATAATCTCTGAATTAAAGACAGCCTTTCAAATAGGTTTTATAATATATATACCTTTTTTAGTTATAGATATGATAGTAGCAAGCACATTGATGGCAATGGGTATGATGATGCTGCCACCAGTTATTATATCATTACCTTTTAAAATACTTTTATTTGTACTTGTAGACGGATGGAATTTAATTGTAAAATCTCTAGTCTTAGGATTTAAATAGCAAGGGGGATACTATGAATAATGTAGATATGTTGAATTTAGCTCAAGAATCTATTAAAACAGTTCTTTTTTCTGCAGCTCCTATGCTATTAATTAGTTTAGCTGTTGGTTTGATGGTAAGTGTAATTCAAGCAGTTACCCAGATTCAGGAGGCGACTCTAGCCTTTGTGCCAAAAATTGTCGCTGTCTTTCTATCGATGCTAATATTTGGACCTTGGATAATTAAGATTATTACAGAATTTACCTCAGGGCTATTAAATAATATTAATTTATACATATACTAATATGTAAAGGGAGAATTGATATGCAAGAAATATTAGATATGATTTTTAGCCAATATGAAATATTTTTAATAGTTATAGTTAGGATTTCTGGAATATTCGTTTTTTCACCATTTTTCAGCTCGCAAAATGTTCCATCTACAATGAAAATAGGGCTTACATTTACCTTTGGATTCTTGCTTACCATGTCTCTTCCACAAGGAATAGAGATAGCAAATCAATCAATCGTACTCTTGGTTTTGAGAGAATTTATGATAGGTCTTATAATTGGATTTATAGCCTCTGTTTATTTGGCTTCTTTTTACGTTTTGGGACAAGTAATAGATATGAAAATTGGCTTTGGGATGGCAAATGTTTTTGACCCTCAAAACAAAATACAAGTCCCTTTGATGGGTAATGTATATTATATGTTGGCATTTTTATTTTTGCTGATGTTGAATGGACACCATATTATTATAGAGGCACTTATAGATAGCTACAACTTTATTCCTATAGGGGAATTTATATATGGGGATGATGTATTATCTATAATAGTAAATAGTATAGTACAAGCATTTGATATAGGATTTAAACTAAGTTTTCCAGTGGTTGCAACTATATTTTTGACAGATGTCGTACTGGGAGTGATGGCAAAAGCAATACCTCAGATGAATGTATTTGTTGTAGGTATGCCCCTAAAAGTATTTGTTGGATTACTGGTGATTTTGCTTACAATGCCAATATTTTATGTTTCGGTTAGCAAAATTTTTGAC
Source organism: Tissierellaceae bacterium (assembly GCA_029264075.1). Taxonomy (GTDB): domain Bacteria; phylum Bacillota; class Clostridia; order Tissierellales; family Tissierellaceae; genus JARICQ01. The sequence goes on from JARICQ010000080.1 coordinate 4,815, forward strand.
TTAATAGTAAATGATATTTATCATTTATTAAAAATATAGAATAGGTTGAGTTTATGATAAAACATTTAGATTTGCAATTGTTTGGACAAGGTGAAAAAACTGAAAAGCCAACTCCCAAAAAGAGAAAAGATGCTAGAGAAGACGGACAAGTACTTCAGAGTAAAGAAATTAACAGCGTAGTTATATTATTTATGTGTTTCTTTGTATTGAAATTATTTGGGGGGATGATGAACAATCAGTTAGAAAAGCTATTTATAGATAGTTTTAACAATATTTCAAATGTAGATTTGTTTTTCAATGAAAACAACTTATTGGTCAATGCTATGAATATAGGAGCGATATTTGCCCTAGTTCTAGTACCTATATTGAGTGGAGCTTTTTTGTCAGCCTTGATAGTTAATTATTTGCAAGTAGGATTTTTATTTACTACAAAACCTTTAAAACTAAAATTAGATAGATTAAATCCAATTGAAGGTTTTAAAAAAATGTTTTCTAAAAGAGCGCTGGTAGATCTCGTCAAATCAATACTAAAGATAGTTTTAGTTGGCTATGTTGCTTATTCATATATAGAAAAAAATATGGAGGAGATAGTAAAGCTTTCTCAGATGAGTACCATTAGTGCCTATGCTATATTTGCAGATATGACATTTAACTTTGTCATAAGATTACTTCTAGTTTTATTAGCTGTATCTATATTTGATTACTTTTTTAAATGGAGAGAACATGAAAATAAATTAAAAATGTCTAAACAAGAAGTCAAGGAAGAATACAAGCAATCAGAGGGAGATCCATTTATTAAGGGAAAAATAAAAGAAAAACAAAGAAAAATAGCTATGAGCCGAATGATGCAAGATGTACCAAAGGCAGATGTAATCATAACAAATCCTACCCACTATGCAGTTGCTATTGCCTATGACACAGAATCATACCAAGCTCCCTATATTTTAGCCAAGGGAACAGATGTAATAGCAGAGAATATCAAAAAAGTAGCCAAGGAAAACTCCTTGCCTATAGTAGAAAATAAATATGTGGCTAGAACCATTTATCAAACTGTCGAAATAGGCGATATAATCCCAGAAGAATTATATGAAGCTGTAGCAGAAATACTTGCATATGTTTACAATTTATAGGGTAAGATTTAGGGAGGTGGAAAGATGAAGTTAAGTGATATTTTAGTTGCACTAGGTATAATGGGATTAGTTCTATTGATTATTATACCTGTCAATACCGGAATTATAGATTTTTTATTAAGTTTTAATATAGCCTTGTCACTTCTTATACTACTTCTTTCTATGTATACTGAAGATGCTTTGAAATTGTCAGTCTTTCCATCCCTATTGTTATTGACTACTCTCTTTAGGCTTACTCTTAATATATCTACTACCAGAGGTATACTTAAGGATGCAAATGCAGGAAAAGTTGTAGAGGCCTTTGGTTCATTTGCCATTCAAAATGATCCTATAGTAGGATTCATAGTGTTCTTGATTATAGTAATCATAAACTTCCTAGTAATTACCAAGGGTGCAGAGCGAGTAGCTGAAGTAGCAGCAAGGTTTACGCTAGATGCTATGCCTGGAAAGCAGATGGCCATAGATGCAGACCTTAATACTGGTCTTATAACTGATGCAGAGGCAAAGCAGAGAAGAAAAGAAGTCCAGCAATATGCTGATTTTTATGGTGCAATGGACGGTGCTAGTAAATTTGTGAAGGGAGATGCGATAGCAGGAATTGTAATTGTAATTATCAATATTACGGCAGGTTTTGTTATTGGAGTAACAATGAAAAACATGCCCCTAGGACAAGCCTTACAAAAGTATACTGTCTTGACGATTGGAGATGGACTGGTGGGTCAAATACCTGCCCTGCTTATATCTACATCTACGGGATTAGTTGTTACTCGAGCAGGATCTGAATCGAACCTAGGTAAAGACTTAATTGTACAGCTCTTCGGAAACGATCCCTTGATACTCTATCTTATTGCAGGAGTCATAGTGGTTCTTGGTGTATTCACACCGCTTCCACTATTTGTAAATCTTTTAATAGGGGCTTTCTTTATATTTGCAGCTCTAAGATCAAAGAGCGCAGTAGAAGAAATTGTTGAAGTTGAAGAAGAAGTATCAGGAGCAGAAGAGTTAAGGGA
>JARICQ010000052.1 GCA_029264075.1 Tissierellaceae bacterium
ATGATCATCATATTTACAAAGGTAGTCACAGAAAGAGTCTGTCCGCCACTTCCCTCTGTTGATATACCTTCACCCTTATTTATAGCCTCCCAAGTAGAATAGTATTCATCCCTTGGCCTAGCATATCTAAACTCATTTTTCTCTGTCATCTTATATACTTCAAGTACTGGGTATCTTCCCTGAAGGGCCTTTGAAAATATGACATGGTCTGACATTAGACCCTCTACAAACTTATCATCCACCAAATCTAGATTTTCATTTTCTGCTATAGTTTTGTCAATTGAGCTGATGAAGTGTTCTCTAAGAAGATAGCTAACTTCCTCCTCATCTTTTGGAAGCCTCTCGCTATTCTTTAGTCTTACAAGAGGAAATATATGCTCTCTTTCATTTGTATAATTCATACTCGATGTCATATCTTTTAGGCTTTCAATCATTCTAATTACATAGATACTAGCCCTGTCAATCCACTGCTTCATGGCCTCTTCTGCTTTTTCCTTATCTCTAGATAAAGAGATCAACTCCTGCTGAAAATTGTTTTTCATTCCACTGAAGGAAACTATATTGGAAGTGAAATTAGATATATTGGAATCTGTAAGAGCATTTTTTATCTTCATCTTTAACTTATCCTCTTCTAATTTTTCTTCAATCTCTCTTAAAAATCTTGTTCTAAATCTTTCTCCTTCATTTATAGTTTCTTTAATCTCCATTTGAATTCTCGTCATCTTTGAAATCCACTCATCTACCACCAAATTTGCATTGTTGTCAATCTTTCCCTTTAATATGTCTTCGATTTTCCCTTTGGATATATTCAAATCTACCCTATGATTCAACTTGCTCCAATTTAATTCCAAACTATTTCTCATCTTCTTTGATTTTTCAAGCTCTGATCCAGCCAGCTCTAGAATCTTTAAATTAGATTCCATATCCCTATGAACATTGTTGATATCTTCTTCTATATTTTCGCTTTCTATTAGGACTGCTGATCTTTTGTGAGTTTTCTCTATATGTCTTTCTATATTTTTCAAGCTCTTTTCCAGTATGGAAAGCCCACCATTTGATCTATCTAAGCTTGATTTTGTGTTTATCTTTTCAACTTCTATTGATTTTATTTTTCTTTTTAAATCTTCTATTATTATGTTTATCTCAAAGAGCGGAAGTCTTAGGTCTTTATATGCCTTCCATTCCCTACTAATCTCTTCCAAGTTATCTAAAAAAGCTTCTATATTTTTCCTTAAATATTCAAGATCTTTTTCAATAGTCACCAGCTTTAAGTTCTTGCTATTTATATCTTCCTGAATTATTTTTCTTTGGTCTAAAGTAGCTAAAAGTGTATCTCCTTCAATTGAAAACTCAGGTATCTTTGAGGAACTGTAATCACTATCTAGCTCTATCTTGTATGACATATGGCTATATATAACTTGGAGCTTTTTAATTATATCTTTGGTATTTATCTTCCATATTTCATAATTTATATTTAACTTGTCTTTTGTATCTAATAGCTCTCCTATTTCATTTTCTATTTCTTCAAGGTCTATTTCTAAATCATTTAAATCCTTCTTTATTACATCAAAATCTAATTGCCTATCATTTATTTCTTTTAGATGATCTCTGTAGTCAAGGATTAGTAGTATTTTTTCCTCTATCTTGACTAGTCTCCTTTCAGTTTTTTCTAAACTTGATTTTCTTATAGCCAATTTGTTATTTAAGTCCGATAATTCCTCCTCATAGGCAAGCAGGATCCTAGACTTTTCATTTATAAAATCCTCTATTTCTTTTAACTCTTTATTTAAATTGAATGCCAACTTATCTCTTTTGATCAAATTCACATCTCTTATAGCTTTTTCTATTTCTTCTATATCATTTTCAATTCCACCCCTAGTAGATGAAATGTCATAAAATTCCTTTTCTATATTTTCTTTCCATTCCTTGTAGTATTCACTATTTGCAAGTTTCTCTGCCTTATTATATATAGATCTAAAGCCAGTTTCTAGGTCCCTTCCCATTTCGCTTCTTATATATATTGGAAGCATGCTATTTAAGAGTATCTCCTTATCGATATTCTTAGATATTATCTCCCATTGCTTTAAATCAGCTATTACAAGTGAATATATAAAGCCAGGATTTGCTTGTAAAATCTCTTGGGCATCATCCTTATCTATATTGTATAGGTATTCTGCTCCAGTTTCTACATGGATATTCATAGCTCTAATGGCTTGCTTTAAAACTACTAGATCATTATTTGGAATAAAGTATTCTTTGTCATTCAGCGACCTCTGAATATTCTTTTCCCATATATCTCTGTTGATTTTTCCTAACTTTATCTCTTTTGAACTATATAAAGTATCTAGTTCTTCTAGGATATTTGAAAACCAAGCTTCATCCAATAAGCTTCCATCATATTGCCTAAGGAGAAGTCTCGATGCCCTCCTCGCTATGTCTAGCTCTTCGGCTTCTTTTTTTCTTATCTCTTTAGAGATTGATTTCAATTTTTCTTCTCCTTGCTCTATCCTATATTCTTCCTTGTTTTTTTCTTGATGTATAAAAGATATCCTTTCTTCTACAAGAGATATCTCTTTTTCTTCTTCCGTCTTATCTTCCACTGCTTTTGTATTTTCTGATTTCAAATCTTCTAATATCCTGTCTGGAAAAGCTAGGCTCATGGCATCGTAATATTCTACTAATTTATCTTTTTTTACAAGTAAATTCTTCTTTTCTATATCAAATTTAATTATCTCCCTATGAATTTCTTCTTTCTTATGATTATATTTTTTCTTTTTTCTCCTCTTTTCACCAACTAAATTATCTGTATATGCTATATAGCCATTAAAGTCTATTTCTTGATTTTTCCACCTTCTTTTAAGTTCTTCAAATTCTATTTCAATCTCATTGTCCAGTTCACTTATCTTTTCTTTAATATCTTCCAAGTCTAAGTTTTTTATCAAAGTATCTTTTTCTAAGTTTTTGTTTTTTATTTTTTCTTCGCTTTCTCTTTTTTTACATAAAAGATTATTTATTTCATATAGAACTAATTCATCTTTCCTCTCTTCTAAGTCTTGGCATATAAAATCATATCTATCCTTTAAGCTTTCAATATCAGCTCGTTTTTTCATTAGATCAGATCTATCTTTATTGTAATTAAGATTGTCTTTTTTAAAATGTAGGTCTCTTTTTTCAATTTGGCCAGCTTCAAGAGAAAGACCCCATTTCTCTATTTCTCCATTTACATGGTCCATTTCATCATTTAATATAAATAATATATTATTACCTTCACTCACTAGCCTTTGCTTCCTATCCATGAATCTAACGCCACTGTCTGCATTTTCTATTAGTGGATCTATAGTATGATTTAATTCTCTATAGTCATTTTCCCTCTTTAGTAGGATTGGCAGATCTTTAGTGATAGATAAATTGCTCTTAAACATCTCCACTAGATTGTTGCTATCATCATTTGAATAGTTTTTTATATTTTGACTGATGGCTGGAATGATTATCTTGTTAAATACTGCCCTATTGTCACTGGCCCTAGAAAAGTAATCACTAATTCCTCCTTCAGATTTGTTTATCTCCTTTAGGTTCATCCACTCACTTCTCATTATTCCTCTGCTCTCTAGGTATCTATAGTAGTCTGAATCTCTTCTCTTTCCACTACTTTGACTATATCTTATAAAGTCTCTCTTATTATCTGATAAAAACTCTTCAATCCTATCAAGATCTCTAGATTCCTCGGCTTTTTCGTCATAAAGAGGAAGGTTTTCGACTGTAAAATATCCATTATTATCGTGTTCATGGGTATATAATACATACGAAAGTCCAGGCCTTTCTTCCTCTTCAGCGGTCGTATTTTTAATTGATGACCTTACCGATATACCGGTTATAAGTCTCTTTTCAGGTATGGTATCTAAGACCCATTCCAAGACAACATGAAATGTAAAGGGGTGGAGATTGTTCTTTTTGTCATGAAACATTGCAATTACTTGGTTACCATTGTTTTTACCCCACTTGGTCTCTGGAAGTAAGATTTGAAAGATCAACTGCATCATTACGCCCTTTCCTCCACCATTTTTAAGGGTAAAGAGACTATGGTCTGGCCTATCTCCTCTTGTAAGATCAAATATTGAGTTTTCATGTTCTTTTCTAAGTCCATCATATTTGCATCCTGTAAGTCTTATCTTAGATAGTTTCGGCATCTCGTCCCTCCCTAGTTATCTTAATGATTTCCATTATTTCCTCATATCTATCTCCACCGTGGTAGAGATAATCAAGTCGTTCGTAAAGTTCCTGCCTTGGTATTATTCTTGATTCTTCAGGCAGATTGATTATTAGCTTCTCCTGTTCTAAAGGTTTTAAGGCCTCATTGATAAAGCCAAGTCTGGTCTGAGATGATAAACTAAAGCCCCTTCCATCTTTTTTCGGCTTAGAATGAGACATCTCAACAGTCCATAGGGAATAAATCTCATCTATAGCCAGGGCGAATTCTTCTGAAAAATCTTCTTCTTCATTTCTATTCTTCCAAGAATTCAGTATTTCTGTGATTATTCCCTCCAATTTAGAATAGGATATACTAGCATCTTCTATTCTAAAAGAAAAATTATTCGATCTATCTATCTCAGCTAAATATATTGAAATAATAATATTTGCAAGATGAAAATATCTTTTTCTGATTAGTCTTGTATACTTTTCTTTCATCTGAGTATAGGTCGTTGCAAATATAGAATTTTCTTTTTCTGCAACCAGATGAAGATTTTCCCTAGTTCCAAACACATGCAGGCCTGCCTCTTTAGCCATAGTATTTACAATTTCTCCAACTTCATTATTTTCATTGTAGTGGGAAGCTAGGGTGTCACTCAGGGGCAGTATTCTATTGTTTAACAGGTGAAAGAAAAGTTCACTTGCCAGTCTAATGTCTTCACTTACATAGCTCATCAAATCATTCCTTTATATAAATTGTGTAGGGAGAAATAAACAACTCATTCCACCTAAAGCTTTCATTTGTATTCTCGAGTTTGGAGTATATCTTTTTTCCTTCTAATGCTTTTAAATTAGGGTTTTTTTGACTTAAGAGATAAAAGAGTTCCAGTCTTTCATCCTTTGAATCATATGTAATTGAGAGCTCAACTTCAGATATTACAAACATCATGAAAAGATCTATATTGGCTCTTTGACTCAACCATTTCTTTCGATTTATATCATCCTTGTCATTCAAGCTTAGGATCGAAAAACTTCCTTCTTTTAAAAGATCAAGAAAGATTTCCTCCCAAAGATCAACTATTAAGTCCCAATCTACTTCTTCAAAGTCCCAATCCTCTTCTAAGATTCCATCTTTATATTCTTTGATTTTAGCACTTGATTTAGTCTTTTGTTCGGCCCAAGCCCATTCTAGGGGATAGATAAACTCCACCCTAGGAGAAAAAAGTGAAGAGAGCATGGGCTCCAAGTCTTCTATCCTCTCTAGTCCATTTTTCACTATATGGTTTTTCCATATATCTTCTTTAAAACTTAAATTTGATATATTCCAAAAACTTTCAGGATAATTGACCCTTATCTCCATAGCCAGCGCTATATTGTCCATTACATGGCTTGCTAGATTGTCATGCAGGGCCCTTGCTCTTTCAAGCTTTTCAAACATTTCTTCTGCTTCAGATTTTTTATCATCTGGTAAGGAATCATATCGAGACTTCCAAGAAAACATCTTTTGAAATAGTTTTTGCTCTTCTTCAAATTGAATTCTTATCTCATCTTCACTCTTTTTTTCCTCTCTACTGCTATCTAAGAAGATATTTTGAGGGTCCCTTATTATGTATCTCCTATACTCCTTCTCTCTATTGATAAGAACTCTAACCCTTGAAAGCAATATATCTATGCTATTCTTGGCCTTGGATAGATTCCCTGTCTTTATCAGCTGAAGAGTATAGAACTGTTCAAGGTCAAATCCAAATTCTTCTAAGATTTCCCTGCTTATAAATATCATCTCTTGGCTGGCTTCAGTAAGCATGTAGACAGTAGCTCCTCCTTGGTCCCAGTGACTGTTTTCTCTGTCTATGGTAAGATACCTAAAGGCATATTCTTCCTTTTCACCCTTCTCTTCATTGAATATATCTGTAACAAAGGCATCTTGTCTATCCGGGTCCCTATACCAAAGAACACCATCCACAATTCTTTCTATAGTAGCCCTATCAGCTTCTAAATTCATTTGAGAAATTATTTTTTCTGTAATGAAAATCATATCGTCTCTAGTTCTATTGGGATTTTCTTGAAGTTCTCTTTTAAATATATTTTGTATGAGTAGAAAAGAAATCTCATAGGCATAGGGATTTAATTCTTCCAAGTCCATTCCACTTCCCAGCATCCTAATAGCTAGCATTTTTTTCATTCTACTCTTAAAGCCTTTTTCTATCATTTAATCACCTTCAGCAAATAT
>JARICQ010000100.1 GCA_029264075.1 Tissierellaceae bacterium
ATTGGAAAATAAAAATTTTCCAGTGATCGACATAATAGATATCTCTAAAAATATAGAAATTGAAGAATTTTGTATAATGGGCTTAAGAAAGACCAGTGGAATAGATAAGGTTGATTTTAAAAATAGGTTTAGCTTCAATATCGAAGACATATACAGTTCTATGATAAAAAAACATGTGAAAAATGGACTTATAAAAAACTCAGATGAAAGTATAAGTTTAACAGCCAAGGGCTTAGATTTATCCAATCTTGTAGAGATAGATTTCTTAAGATAAAATAAAAAAATGAAAAAGGTATTGACAAAATTCATATAAAATGATAAATTTAAAATGTAGGCAATTAGCACTCAACATCAAAGAGTGCTAACAAAAAAACATCTAGCAACTTTATGAGGTGATTATATGTTAGATGACAGAAAAATAAAAGTGCTCTATGCTATAATAGATTCTTATATAGTTGGAGCGGAGCCAATAGGGTCAAGAACTATAACCAAACAATATGATATAGGAGTTAGTTCGGCAACAATTAGAAATGAAATGAGTGACCTAGAAGAGTTGGGTTTTTTAATTAAACCATATTCTTCTGCAGGGAGAATACCTTCAGACAAGGCCTATAGACTTTATGTTAATGGCCTTTTAAATATGAAAGACTCCAAGGTAGATTTAAATAAAAAGAAACAAATAAAAGAGGTACTTGCATCTGAATCTAGGGAGATGGATGAACTTTTAAAAAATTCAGCTAGGATACTTTCAGCTTTAACAAGCTATACAGCATTAGCAATATCTCCGCAGCTTGAAAATTCAACAATCAAGCATATACAATTAATGCCAATCGATAAGTTGCAAATACTTTTAGTCCTTGTGAGTAATAGTGGAGTAGTTAAAAACTCTATATTTAGATTGAGAGAAGAAATTCCAGAGGAACAAGTAGATGTGATTTCAAACTTCTTAAATGCCAAGCTTAGAGGACTCACAATAAGTGAGATAAACTCAAACTTGGGGAAAAACATATTCAAAGAGTTATATGAATTTAAAAATATACTGGAGGATATATTGCCAGATATAAGTAAGTTAATGGAAGATATAGACAATGTGGACCTTTATTCAGATGGTATAAACAAGATATTAAATTTTCCTGAATATAAGGACTTAGAAAAGGCAAAGACCTTTATGAATGTCTTTGAAGACAAGGAATCTTTAGTAGATCTTCTTCTTAGAAGCCCAGTATCAAAGGATATAGATATAATTATAGGGGAAGAAAATACCTATGCACCTCTTAAGGATTGTAGCTTGATTACTACAACTTATACACTTGGAGATAAGACCATAGGGAAGATAGGTGTTATAGGACCTACAAGAATGGAATATACTAGAGTGATTAATATATTAAAGCTTTTCTCTAAAAATATTACAGAGCTAATAGATATTTTGACTAAATCATAGAGAATACAATAAAAAGAGGTGATTAAATGGCTAATAAAAAAGAGGATCAACCAATAGTAGATGAGGAACAAGAAATAGATGAAAACTCAGAAGAAAGTGAAAACATTTCAGCTGAAGAATATAAGGAAAAAGAGGATGAATTAAAGCAAGTGAGCACTCAGTTTATACGTCTTCAAGCTGACTTTGAAAACTTTAGAAAGCGTACAGAAAAAGAAAGAAAAGATATTGTGAATTACGCATTAGAAGATTTTATATGTACTCTTCTTCCAGTAGTAGATAATTTTGATAATGCAATGAAGGTTGAAGAAAAAGAAAATGAATCATTCTACAAGGGCATTGAGCTTATAAGCAAGCAACTCAAAGGTGCATTGGAATCAAATGGTTTAAATGAAATAGAAGCACTTGGGGAAGAATTTGATCCAAACATCCACCATGCTGTATTCATGGAGGAAAGTGAAGAATACGATTCAGGAAAGATTGTAGAAGTTATTCAAAAAGGGTATAAGCTAAAGGATAAGGTAATCAGACCAGCAATGGTAAAGGTTGCCAAATAATAATTAGGAGGAAAATTTATGGCTAAAATAATAGGAATTGACTTAGGTACTACAAATTCAGCAGTAGCAGTAATGGAGGGTGGAGAAGCGACAATAATTCCAAACCTTGAAGGAAATAGAACTACACCATCAATAGTGGCATTTACAAAAGATGGTGAAAGATTGGTGGGAGAGACTGCCAAGAGACAAGCAATCACAAATCCAGAAAAGACAATATCGTCAATTAAGAGAAGAATGGGTTCAGACTTTAAAGTAGATATTGATGGGAAAAACTATTCTCCAGAAGAGATATCTGCCATGATAATTCAAAAGATTAAATCAGATGCTGAAAGCTATTTGGGAGAAACAGTCACAGAGGCTGTAATTACAGTTCCAGCTTACTTTACTGATAGTCAAAGACAAGCTACAAAAGATGCTGGTCAAATAGCTGGACTTGATGTTAAAAGGATTATCAACGAGCCTACAGCAGCAGCTCTAGCATATGGTTTAGATAAAGTAGAAGGACAGCACAAGATAATGGTATTTGATCTTGGTGGTGGTACATTTGATGTATCCATACTTGAACTAGGAGATGGAGTATTTGAAGTATTGTCAACTCGAGGTAACAACACCTTGGGTGGAGACGACTTTGATGAAATTCTAGTTGACTTTATAGCAGAAGATTTCAAAAAGGAAAATGGCGTTGATTTAAGAAGTGATAAGATGAGCCTTCAAAGACTTAGAGAAGCAGCAGAAAAAGCTAAAAAAGAGCTTTCTTCAACTATGTCAACTAATATCAACCTTCCATTTATTACAGCTACACAATCTGGACCACTACACTTAAATATAGATATAACAAGAGCTAAGTTCGATGAGCTTACTTCTCATTTAGTAGACGAGACTTTAGGACCTGTAAGAGAAGCATTAAAGGATGCTGGGCTTAAAGCTTCAGAAGTTGAAAAAATATTGCTAGTAGGAGGATCTACTAGAATACCTGCAGTACAGGATGCAGTTAAAAACTTAATTGGAAAAGATCCACAAAAAGATATAAACCCAGATGAAAGTGTCGCGATGGGAGCAGCTATTCAGGCTGGAGTACTATCAGGAGAAGTAAAAGATTTATTGCTTCTAGATGTTACACCTCTTTCTTTAGGGATTGAGACTCTTGGTGGGGTTACTACAAGATTAATTGAAAGAAATACTACTATTCCAACTAAAAAGAGTCAAACCTTTACAACTGCAGCTGACAATCAAACATCTGTAGATATTCATGTCCTACAAGGTGAAAGAGAAATGGCAAATGACAATACTACCCTTGGAAGATTCCAATTGACAGGAATACCTTCAGCACGAAGGGGAGTGCCTCAAATAGAAGTTACCTTTGATATAGACGCAAATGGTATAGTAAATGTAAGTGCAAAAGATTTAGGTACAGGAAAAGAACAAAAGATAACTATAACAGCATCTACAAAGCTTTCAGATGATGAAATAGATAAAAAGGTTAAGGAAGCAGAGAGATTTGCTGAAGAAGATAAGAAGAAAAAAGAGTCTATTGAGATAAGAAACAATGCAGACTCAATAGTTTATCAAACGGAAAAGACCTTAAAAGATCTAGATGGTAAAATATCAGAAGAAGAAAAATCAACAGTTGAAGATAAATTAGAAGAGCTTAAGAAATCACTTGAAGGTGAAGATAATGAAGATATCAAAGCGAAAACCGATGCCTTAACTGAAGCTTTCTATGCCATTTCAGAAAAGATGTATGATCAAGGCGAAGAAGGAGAAGGAACGGGAGCAGAAGAGCAAGACGATGATGTAGTAGATGCAGACTATGAGGTAGTAGACGAAGATGAAGAAGAAAAATAAAATTAAAGAATAAAAATATAAATTAAACTTGAGCTAAATCCTTTGATTTAGCTCTTAAGTTTGGTATAATAATTAAGATTTATATTAAAAGGTTGGTGAAAAGATGTCAAAGAGGGACTATTATGAGGTATTAAAGGTAGAAAGAGATGCTGATGCTGAGGAGATAAAGAGATCTTACAGAAAAAAAGCAAAAAAGTATCATCCTGATTTAAATCCAGATGATCATGAGGCGGAAATAAATTTCAAAGAAGTAAACGAGGCCTATGAAATACTAGGAAATCCTGATAAAAGATCTAAATATGATAGGTTTGGTCATGCAGGTGTAGATCCACAAGCAGGAGGAGGCAGTGGATTTGGTGACTTTGGAGGATTTGGGTTTGATGTAGAAGATATATTTGATATCTTTACAGGCGGATCGTCTAGAAGAAGAAGTGGACCAATCCGAGGCTCAGATTTAAGATACGACTTAAATTTAGAATTTAAAGAAGCAATATTTGGAGTAGAGAAAGAAATTCAAGTAAGAAAAGCAGAGAATTGTAATACTTGTGACGGCACAGGTGCTGAGCCGGGCACATCCAAAAGCACATGCTCAAACTGTGATGGCAGGGGAGAAGTTAGATATGCTCAGCAAACTCCATTTGGCAACATGGTAAGGACTGCTAGATGTGATGTATGTGAAGGTAGCGGAGAAATAATAGAATCCAAGTGCGAAAACTGCGGAGGAAGTGGAAGAGAGATCAGGTCTAAAAAAATCTCCGTAAAGGTTCCAGGCGGAGTAGATACAGGATCAGTTATATCTATAAGAGGTGAAGGGGAAGCCGGTGAGAAGGGTGGACCTAGTGGGGATTTATTTATATATATAAATGTAGAACCAGATCCTATCTTTAGAAGGTCACAAAACAATATATATCTAAAGGTTCCAATTTCATTTACAGAGGCAAGTTTAGGTGCACAGATAGAGCTTCCAACTCTTGAGGGTGTAGAAACATACAACATTGATCCAGGTACTCAAACAGGAAGTGAGTTTAAACTTCGGAATCTAGGGGTTCCCTACTTGAGAAGGAAGGGGAGAGGAGATTTAATCTTTACTGTAGAGGTTAAAGTTCCTACTGAACTGACAGAAAAGCAAAAAGATTTACTTCTTGATTTTGCCCATGAAACAGGAGAAAAATACGAAAAAAATAAGAAAGGTTTCTTTGAAAGAGTAAAGGATGCTTTTAATTAAAAACAATCACCATGGTGGTTGTTTTTTTAGAATAATATAGTGTATAATTGAGTAAGAGCTTAAAAAGGATGTGATATTGTGAATTGGACCGAGGTGCAAATTAAAACAGTTTCTAAAAATGAAGATTTGATATCAAATATACTTTACGATGCTGGTGCAGCAGGACTTGTGATAGAAGATCCAAATGACATAATAGAACTTGAACAACTTGAAGTTAATTGGGACTTTATAGATTCAAATATTATTGACTTATTGGAAGATGAACTTGTTATCAAAGCATATTTTCCAGATGATGAGTATTTAGATGAGATTGTATCCAATATACGAAAACAAATAAAAAGAAATACCTTTATTGACAATAAAGAAGTAAAGATCACACTAACTCTTTTGGATGATAAAGATTGGGCAGAAGCATGGAAGGAGCATTATAAACCATTTAAGATTGGTCCCAATATATTGATCAAACCATCTTGGGAAAATATGGAAATAGAAGATGGTAATATACTTATAGAAATTGACCCAGGGATGGCCTTTGGTACTGGAACACATGAGACTACTTGGATGTGTACGGAAGCAATTGAAAAGTATATAAAAGAAGGAGACACCCTTTATGATATTGGATGTGGAAGTGGTATATTATCTATTGTTGGAGCAAAACTAGGAGCTGGAAGGGTAATAGGTGTAGATTTAGACCCAATATCAGTTAAAGCAAGCAGAGAAAACATAGGAATAAACAAGGTAGAAAACAAGGTAGAAATAAGAGAGGGCGATCTTTTAGAAGTAGTAGATGAAAAAGCTGATATAATAGTTTCAAATATAATAGCAGAAGTGATAGCCCGTATGAGCAAGGACTTAAAAGATTATATAAAAGATGATGGTATATTTATAGCTTCTGGAATTATACTCGCCAAAATATCTTTAGTTGAAAATGCTCTAAAAGAAAATGGATTCGAAATAATAGAGATAGTTAAAAAGAATGAATGGGCTTTAATAGTTGCCAAAAATAGACTAGGAGAAAGAAATGAATAGATTTTTTGTAGAGGAAAAGCAAATTGATGGAGATAGGATATGGATTGATGGTTCAGATCTAAAACATATAAGAGATGTACTAAGACTTAGAGAAGGTGAAAAAATCGAAGTTTCCTGTAATTCTAATACATATATATCTGAAATAATAGAGCTGGGGAAAAAAGAAGTTATTTTAAAGATAGTAGATAGATATAAGGGTAAAAATGAACCTTCAAATTACATAATCCTTTATCAAGGCCTAGCTAAGGGGAGTAAGATGGACACTATACTTCAAAAATGTACGGAGATAGGTGTTAGTGAATTTTATCCTCTAGAGACGAGTAGAGCTGTGGTTAAGATAAAAAACGAAAAAAAATCAAGTTCAAAAGTAAAGAGATGGCAAGAAATTACAGACCAGGCTGCCAAACAAAGCAAAAGAGATATACTGCCAAAGGTAAATAAGGTTTTATCATTTGATCAAATGATAAAATCTCTTGAAAAAGAAAAAAATATAATAGTCCCTTATGAAGAAGAAAGACAAAGATCTATCAAGTCTGGATTAAAAAATATAGAAGATAAAAAAATCCACCTAATAATAGGTCCAGAAGGGGGATTTGAAGAAGAGGAAATAGAAAAGTTAAAGATGATTGGAGCAAATATTGTTAGTCTAGGTCCACGAATACTTAGGACTGAGACAGCAGGACTTGCCTCCTCAACTATGATTTTTTATGAATTAGGAGATTTGGGAGTGGTTTGATGAAAAAAGTGGTATTTCATACATTAGGATGCAAGGTAAATCAATATGAAACAGAAGCGATGGAAGAATTATTTGAAAACAAAGGATATCAGATAGCTGATGAAAATGAAATAGCAGATATATATGTAATCAATACATGTACTGTTACAAATCTTTCAGATAGAAAGTCAAGACAAATAATTAGAAGAAGTAAAAAGAAAAACTCAGAAGCAGTAATAGCTGTTGTTGGATGCTACTCACAAGTATCTCCAGAAGAAATCTCGGATATTGAAGGTGTAGATTTGATAATAGGAACTACTGAAAGGAATAGAATAGTTGACCTATGTGAAGAGGCAAAAGATGGAAAAGTTCAAATAAATATAGTCAGAGATCTAAGCTTGGAAAAGGAATTTGAAGCTATAAACATTGACACTATAAGGGAAAAGACTAGGGCATATATGAAAATTCAAGATGGGTGCAATCAGTTTTGCACTTACTGCATCATACCCTATGCAAGAGGTCCTATTAGGAGCAGAGAGCTGGGGAATATAGTAGAGGAAAGTAGAAAGCTTGCACAAGCAGGCTTTAAAGAAATTGTATTTACTGGAATTCACATAGCCTCCTATGGCAAGGACAATTCTTCAAATACCCTTATTGAAGTCCTAGAAGAAGTTGCCAAGGTAGGTGGAATAGAGAGAATAAGATTTAGCTCTCTAGAGCCAAGATTGATAAATGATGAATTTATGAAGAGTCTTGTAAATATTGGGAAAATATGTGACCACTTTCATCTATCACTCCAATCTGGATCAAATTCAGTGCTTAAGAGAATGAATAGAAGATATACGAGTGAAGAATATAAGAGTAAGGTAGATACAATTAGGAAACACATGCCAAATGCAGCTATCACAACAGATATAATAGTCGGTTTTCCAGGAGAAAGCGATGATGAATTTGAAGATACTATCAGTCTTGTAAAAGAGATTGGATTTTCAAGGATTCATGTTTTTAAATACTCTCCAAGAGAAGGAACACCAGCAGCAGATTACAAGGACCAAATTCATGGAAGTGTTAAAAATCATAGGTCTGAACTTTTGATAGAGCACGGAGAGGAAATGATGAAAGATTTCAATAGTCAATTTATAGGAGATAAACTTTCTGTCTTGTTTGAAGAGACAAGTAGAGACGGTGATTATATAGAAGGATATACATCAAATTATATAAGAGTTAAATCAAAAGGAGATAAAAAAATACTAGGCAGCATAGAAACGGTAAAAATATTATTTGCAGAAAATGATTATTTAATAGCTGATATAGAAGATTAAACATAGATATAAACTTTTTAGGAGGTGAAAAAATTGAAAGACTGTTTGTTTTGCAAGATTATAGATGGAGACATACCAAGTGATCTTATATATGAAGATGAAAAAGTAATTGCATTTAATGATATAAACCCTCAAGCACCTGTTCATTTTTTAGTAATTCCAAGGGA
>JARICQ010000146.1 GCA_029264075.1 Tissierellaceae bacterium
AGGGGAGGTCATATATATATGGACTTAGATGAAGAAAAGGGCCTCTTAAAACCAGTGCTTGATGATTTAAAAGATAGATTCAATTCTATAGGATACAGCCTAAGCAAAGTAGAAGACAGGAAGATAGTATGAAGAAGAGATTGATATCTAGAAAGAGAATAAAAAAAGCCTATACCAAGGAAATCGAGGACTATAATTACCGGCCAAGGGAAAGGGAAGAGAAAAAAGTAGAGGAACTTCCAGATGAAATGTTTCAAATACTGGGACAGCTAATATCTTTTATAGAAGAAAAAAATAAATTTGAGGGGGAGAAAAAATGAGGATAAACAACAATATACCAGCATTAAATACAAACAGACTTTTAAATATAAATACAAATGATCTGCAAAAATCACTAGAGAGACTATCTTCAGGAAAGAGAATCAACAGAGCTTCAGATGATGCAGCAGGCCTTGCAATCTCACAAAAGATGAATTCACAAATAAGAGGACTTAGACAATCATCAAGAAATGCCCTAGACGGAGTATCAATGATCCAAACTGCAGAGGGAGCTCTAGGAGAAGTCCATGATATGCTTCAAAGAATGAGAGAGCTAAGTGTCCAGGGAGCCAATGGAGTGAATGATAAAGATGATTTAGAAGCGATTAGAAATGAAATAATACAATTGACAGAGCAAATAGACAAGATTAGTGAACAAACAGAATTCAATGGGATAAAATTGTTGGACGGCAGCTTAGATGGTAGTCCAGGGAAAAAATTGCAAATACAGATAGGCTCAAATACAGGACAGTTTTTAGAGATTGATATGAGTAATAGTATAGAAACACAAACTGTCATCCCCAACCCACCAATAATTCCACCTGCAATCGATGAGAGAAAAGGGCTAAAGATAAGAGGTCCTATCACAGAAATAGATACTTCTACAGGGAAATTAACTGAAATTACAACATCAGAATTTGATAGCGCTATAAAGACTTACGGAGACGCAATAGGGGAAGTCTCATCAATGCGTTCTAAATTTGGAGCCTACCAAAATAGGCTGGAACATACCATAAAAAATATCGACAATACAGCAGAAAACCTGACATCATCTATGTCACAGATAGAAGACCTAGACATGGCAAAGGAGATGAGTGAATATACAAAGAACAATATTCTCCAACAGGCAGGGACAAGCATGTTAAGCAAGGCAAATCAATTGCCTCAAAGTGTACTTCAGCTTCTTCAAAGTTAATAGGGATAGGGGATAGATATGAAAGATATGGATTCAAAAGAAATGGATATAGAAAAAAGAATAGCATCCACAAACAGATGGGGGCTAATAGCCTTGCTGCATGAACTTTTGATTGACAAATGTAAGGATTCCAAAAAAGCTATAGAAAATGAAGAATATGAGGAGTTAAATAAACTTGCCAACAGAAATAGAGATATACTAACAGAACTTATTGTTTTATTCAGTGAAGATGACAAAGTATCCACAGACCTTAGAGAAATATACCTCTATATAAATAGTCTATTGACAGATGGAGAAATAAAAAGAGATGCATCATTCTTTGAGAATATAGTTGAGATTGTCCATCCAATACTTGATGGATTTAAAGAATTAGAAAGAAAAGAAGACCCAAATGTAGTTACGGGACTTACTTACGGAAAAAGCAACTTAGAGGAACACAAAAATACAGGAAAAGAATTCAAAGGTTAAAAGTGAGGCAAGGAGATAATCCTTGTCTTATTTATTTCTCCAAAAAAGATATTTTATTAGATTTAGTGGGTATAGGTCTAAAAGGAGGGAGATTAGATGAAGAAAAAAATATTATCATTTATATTATTATTTACTATTCTGCTTGTTAGCCTGCCAACATATGCTATGGAACTTCCAGGTGGATATTTAAAATATGGTTCTAGGGGAAGTCGTGTAGAGGAAGTTCAAAGGGCACTAAATAAAATAGGATATCAGATCCATGAAGATGGGATATATGGGAAAAGAACAAGAGCATCTATCTTAGATCTTCAGAGGAAGTACAATAGGCTTAGTATGGATGGGATATATGGAAGTAATACCAGAAGGGTAATAGAAAAAATAATGACTGGTCAAGATCTATCCAGCCTAGACAAGGTAGAAGAAGATAAAACAAGTGAAAAGATAAAGCCTACTAGTGGGAAAATAGCTTATCTAACCTTTGATGATGGACCATCGACCACAGTAACGCCAGAAATTTTAGATATCTTAAATGAGTATGATATAAGGGCTACTTTTTTTGTCCTCGGGACTATGGCAAAAGAAAATCCAGATATCTTAAAGAGAATACAAGAAGAGGGCCACTCTATAGGAAATCACACTTATAGCCACAAGTACGATTATCTTTATAGAAATATGGATAATTTTCTAGGAGAGTTAAATAAAACGGATAATATTTTAAGGAGTATCTTGGGAGAAAATTTTAAAACTAGTCTTTTAAGATTTCCAGGAGGATCCTTTGAAAATTACAAACAAAAGTATAAGGATAGGGCTGAAGGCCTAGGATATAGAGTATATGATTGGAATGCCTTAAATGGAGATTCCGAATCAAGTGGAGCATCAGTAGAGAGTTTGATAGCTAGGTTAAAAGAGACTAGTAGAGGACAAAAAGATCTAGTAGTTCTTATGCATGACACTTACGGAAAAGAAAATACAGCTAAGGCACTTCCAAGTATCATAGACTATTTAAAGGCGGAAGGCTATAGTTTTGGAAAGTTGGAAGAATAGGATAATAAAATAATAAAAGTTAAAAACAAATAAAAATGCAAATAAAAAAGTCTGTGGTAGATACCACAGACTTTTTTTATGTAACCGTGCACCCAATTTTGCCAATCCTGCTCCAAGCGTTACCTAGGTAGTTAGCTCAAGCCAGGCACCCCTACGGCA
>JARICQ010000011.1 GCA_029264075.1 Tissierellaceae bacterium
TCTCCTTCTTTGTCTCTTTCCTGTATACCTTTAGCTATCCAAATAACTATAGCTAGTACAAAAAATGCTCCAGGTGGCATTATCATTAGCGTCCAAGATGTCCACCAATCTCCTAGGATTGTAATTCCAAACAATGTTCCAAATCCTAAGAGTTCTCTTACAAATGATATAACAAGCAGGACTAGTGAATATCCAATTCCAGCTGCTAGTCCATCCAAAAATGCTGGTATTGGCGGATTCTTCTGTGCATAGGTCTCAGCCCTGCCCATTATGATGCAGTTGGTGATTATAAGTCCTACATATGGTCCAAGAGCCTTGCTCATCTCTGGCATATAGGCCTTTAAAAATATATCTACCATGATTACATAGGCTGAAATTACAAGAACCTGTACCATCATCCTTATATGCTTTGGAGTAAATTTCCTAATTATAGAGATTGTAAGTGAAGAAAAGGCAGTCACAAACATAAGTCCAACACCCATTATAAGTGAGTTCAACATTAGATTTGTAACAGCTAGAGCGGAGCAAATACCTAGAATCTGTCTAAATACAGGATTGTCATCCCAAAGCATTTCTTTAAATATTTTTTTAGGACTATCCATGTTCTACTCCACCTCCATTGCTTTCAAAAAATTTTCTATATCTTCATTGA
The DNA here is from genome assembly GCA_029264075.1 of Tissierellaceae bacterium. Taxonomy (GTDB): domain Bacteria; phylum Bacillota; class Clostridia; order Tissierellales; family Tissierellaceae; genus JARICQ01. The sequence goes on from JARICQ010000011.1 coordinate 653, forward strand.
ATATATCTCTTACAGCCTTAGAAGTTGATGTAGCGCCAGATATTGAATCAACATTTCCGCCTGCTTCTGGAGTATATATTATATAATTTCCATCAGCATCATCTAGTTCTACGCCCCTAAATTGTTCTTTATAGGCTTCTTCGTCAATCCTTCCACCAAGACCTGGAGTCTCACTGTGCGATATAAATTCAACCCCGACTATCTCAGAATAGTCTCCTGAAAGACCGACATATCCAAGTATACTACCCCAAAGACCAGCACCCCTTGAAGGAATTGCATAGGCTTTGATCTCTCCATTTTCCCTTTGAATATAAACATTTTCTCCTTCTACTTTAACTGGCTCTCCATCTATTTCCATTATTTCTAAGTTTTCTTCATATATTTTAGCTATTTCCTGTGGATCATCTGTATCTGTCTCTATACCAAATACATATAATATCTTTTCCCTACGATCAATTTGATCATTAAATTCTATCCTATCTGCAGTACTATAATTCAAAAAAGATAATACAAAGGTAAATACCGCTGTCAATATAGCCATAAATACAATTGGGAAGGTAAATGATTTTTTCAAGCTACCACCTCTCCTTTCTCTTTTTTACGCTTCTTAAGATATCGTACACCCTCATCCATGATTGGAGAGAAGGTATTGGAAATCAATATCGCAAACATTATACCACCGGAGAATAGTGAATAAGCACGTATAACTACAGTTATCATTCCTATCAAAACTCCATATATCCACTTTGCCTCTTTTGTCTTAGGAGCAGATATGGGATCTGTTGCCATAAATACAGTACCAAACATGAGTCCACCAGAAAATAATCCAAATAATATATTTGGAACCTGAGTGTTCCCAAGTAGGAGTAGAGCTCCACTAAGCCCAGTAAATCCAATCAATACTCCTGTCATAATCTGCCATGAAGCTGCTTTTTTATATATCAAATATATGCCAGCTAAGATAATCAAAATAGCACTAGTTTCACCTAGTGATCCAAATATATTACCTAGCAATAGATCTGTAAAATCTCCATAAGCTCCAGTTTCTCTAAAAACTGCCATAGGTGTGGCCTGAGACACCGCATCTATAGATTGTGTTAGATAAGTTCCAAATCCTCCTGGAAATCCTGAGGCTGGTGTTGCCCAACCCATAGTAAGGGGTTCAGGAAAACTTATATATACAAAGGCCCTTGCTGCCAGTGCAGGATTGTAAACATTCTTTCCAAAACCTCCAAATACTTCCTTGCTAAAAGTTATACCAAATACAATTCCAACCACAGCTACCCAAAACGGAGTACTAGGTGGAAGTATCAAGGAATAAAGAAAGCAACTTACAAATACTGCTTCTGATACTTTTCTATTATATTTTTTTGCGAAAATCCACTCTGTTCCAAGCCCAAATGCTGTAACTATACTAAGCAGTACAAGACTTCGCCAACCAAAAAAATATATAGACGCCAAAAGTATTGGAATAAGAGAAGCTATTACACTTCTCATCATCTTTTGCTTCATAAAATTTTCAGAATAATTTTCTCTTAACAAAATAACACCTCCATAATTATTTGAATTTAAATTATTTGAATTTATTAAATACATATAATATATTCCCTTTTTTGACTATAAATAACCAGTTTTTAAAATATATTTAATATATTCTTCACACTATTAGTTTGAAAAAAAGCATTTATAAAGCTAAAATTTAATTTAGATCTATAAATGCTTTAAATTCCTTCAAGTTTCACAACTAACTATTTTCCTATAGTTTTACATATGATTTTCTACTTCATATTTCTCCCTTAATGAATTTGTCTTTTCAAGATAAGCTTCTTGTTGCTTTCTTCCTAGAACTTGAGCTTGGACTTGATCTTTTACATCTTCAAATGAGCTAGTTCCTTCTTCTTTCTTGTCAGCTAATTTGATTATATGGTATCCAAATTCAGTCTTAACTGGCTCAGATATAGTTCCAACTTCCATATCAAACGCTACATCTTCAAATTCAGGAACCATTTTCCCTCTAGTTGACTCCCCTAAGTTTCCGCCTTGATCCTTTGATGGACAAGATGAATACTCTTTTGCAGCATCTTCAAATGACTTTCCACTTTCGATTTCTTCTATAATTTCTTTAGCCTTTTCTTCAGTCTCTACTAATATATGACTAGAAGTAATTGATGCTTCAGTTTTATAATGTTCTTTGTTTTCTTCAAAGAATTCTTTCATCTCATCATCATTAGCTTCAATATCTTTTATAACCTTGTTTACAGCATATTGCTTTAAAAGTCCTTCTTGGAACTTTTCCTGTTGGTTTTTGAATTCTTCTTCTTCTTCTAGATTGTTCTCCTTAGCATCTAAATATAGCATTTCTTGATTGATTAATTCCTCTACAATTTTTTTCATTCCCTCTGGTGATTGGAATTGCATAGCAGTTTGAGGTCCCAAGTCATTTAAGAACTTCATTACTATATCTTCTGTGATTTCTTTGCCATTAACTGTTGCTAATACCTTGTTATTCATAAATCAGTCTCCTTTTATTATATAATCTCACTCAAGCTTATCACAAAGTTATTTGGATATCAATAATTATTCTTAATTAAATTTTCCTTATCACAAAAAAATAAACCCCTTAAGATTTGAATCTTAAGGGGTGATTTAATATCGTTAATTAAACAATATCGATGTCTTCAGCTTGTAAGCCTTTAGCGCCTTCTACTACTTCAAATTCAACTTCTTGACCTTCTTCTAAAGTCTTGAATCCTTCTTTGTTGATTTGTGAGAAGTGAGCGAATACATCATTTCCTTCTTCTGTTGTAATAAATCCGAATCCTTTTTCTGCGTTAAACCATTTTACTGTACCTTTCATTGCATATACCTCCAAAATTTTATTTCTTTAATTCTTTGTAAAACTTTTTGAACCCAAACAATAAAATTTCTTTGCTATATGCATGATGCTAAAATACTTATAGAAATTATTGTTTAATATTATTTATTTACTTCGAATTAAAGCTACACATCTATGATAGCATGGTTGTCAATATAATGCAAGTCTTTTACAGAAGTTTTTTAAACTAGTCCTTTATGATTAATCTTCTATTGTATTCAATTGTATTTCTATCATATACTTCATTCATAAGATGCGATGAAAGTATATAGTCTGCAGTTGAAACATTATTTGCAGTAAGCACATCATATAGTACAGCAATCCTAAGTAAGGCCTTTACATCTGGATCATGTGGCTGGGCCTCCAGTGGATCCCAGAAAAACACCATCATATCTATATTCCCCTCTACTATCTGAGCCCCAATCTGCTGGTCTCCACCTAGGGGACCTGATTTAAAGGGAAATATTTCTAGTCCTGTATGTTCTGTCAATATTTTTGACGTCGTTCCAGTCCCGCACAAGTCATGTTTTTTTAAGATCTCCTTATTTCTTTTTACCCAATCTAGGAGTTCATCTTTTTTGTTGTCATGGCCTATAAGCGCAATCCTTTTCTTTTTTTCCATCCTAATTTTCAAAAAACCACCCCATTTGTATGTATTTCTGATTAATATCTTAACATAATAGCACATTTAGTGTAAATAAATGCAATAAAAAATATTAGGGCTTTAAATAAGATTGACTTAATGATATCATATAAGTATAATAATATATATATGGGAGGAGATATAAATATGAATAAAATGATACAAAAGTTTGTTGATCAAGGATTCATGAGTGAATCTGAAGGAAAGTTTATCGAGGAGGCAATTGACAGAAAAGAGTCTATTGTAGTATCTGGACACAGATCTGCTGGAACTAGACCACTTATGGCTGGATTAATGGCAGTTGCAAAGTCAAACTACAGTTCAAAGCAAGTAAAGGGCTTCGATGATCTGGAAGAAGATGTAGAATACCTTTTAATACCAGGTATCCCAGGTATAGACTTTGAAGACTTAATTGCCAAAGCTATGGCGAAGCCAGAAACTAGCTTCGTAACTATCAAAGACCCAGATAATCCATATTCACTCTTAAAGCTTACAAGAGTAGTATTCAAGGAAACAAATGACACTTCAAAGGTGTATCAAGTACTTGAATGTGTAAAGGAAGATGATGTTCCAAAGCTTGCTAAAATTACAACTATGAGCCTTAACGAAAAAGGTAGACTACAAAGAGTTGACTTTGAAGGCTAGTTATAAGATTTATATTTAAATCTTGATTAACTTAAAAACCCTTACTAGAATTTTAAAATTCTGGTAAGGGTTTTTTTAGTTTTTCTTTATCCATCTAGTCCTTCCAAGTGAATGTACTTCTCCATCAAAGTCACTTATCATATGCTTGAAATTTAATATTCCATCTTCTCTAGTCTCAAGTTCAAAGCCTGTAGATATTGTATCTCCATACCTTACCTCTTTTTTGTATATGATTTCAAAATAAGACAATTTATAATCATCATAGATTTCGTCTGGCATAGATTCAATCATCCAAGATAGATATTTTGTGTTATTCACGTGATTATTGTAGTCTATATCGCTTCTTCTAACCTTGAACTTACTAAATTCATTTATATCTAAAGGATCTTTAAAATCATAGAAATTTTTGAAATTAGGCTCATCCAAGCCATATATATTTTCTGAGTATTCACTTGGAATTCTTACAGGTCTTTTCTTGTCCATGTCAATACATAGCCAAACTGTAGATGCCTTAGCTAATATTCTTTTATCTTTATCTAAAAGAGCAAACTCCCTAAAGGCATAGAACCTATCAAACTTAGATACCCAGGTCCTTGCATAAACATCTTCCTTGACTCTTGGATATTCAATTATCTCAACCTTCCACCTATATAACATCCATCCAAAATTAAATTTTATGTCTTTTTCAGTTACTAGCTTTTCTGTTTCTTCACTAGAAGCCTCACCAAAGTACTTAAGTATATTTTCAGCCCTGATATTTCCATTTGCATCTCCATCGTAAAAGGGTATATTTATTTCTTTTGTATATTTATTCATTGTGACATCTCCTTTTTAGTCAAATAATGACAATTGTTTTAAATCTGAAGATATAAGGTTTGATGCGCTAAGGCCAATCAATCTAATTTTAAAAAGTATTTCTATTTCATCCAGTAAGACCCTTGCAATTTCAAATATATCGTCAAATGAGTTTATATGGGTAATCAAGGTTCTACTTCTAGTGTGAACTTTGAAATTTGAATCCTTAACCTTTAAGGTGATAGTTCTTCCATGTATATTTTTTTCCCTTAATTCATCTGACAAGTCTAGGGAAAATTCTCTTAAGTAATTTTCAAGCTTTTCCCTATCCTTTGTATCTTTTGTAAAAGTCCTCTCTATACCTAGCGATTTTCGAACCCTATTGGTAGTTAGCTCCCTGTGGTCTATACCCCTTATCCTGTCATATATCTCAATACCTGATTTACCTAAAAATTCCACTAAAAAATCTTTAGAGGCTTGGAGTAGGTCTTCTATGGTATATATTCCTATCTCCTCTAGTCTTTTGCAAGATTTCGGACCAAGGCCGTGAACCTTTTTTATAGATAGTGGCTTTAGTATATCTGGTATCATGTCAGGACTGATTATCTTGATACCAGCGGGCTTATTCCAATCAGATGCAAGTTTTGCAAGGAATTTGTTGTATGATATGCCAACTGACATTGTGAGTCCTGTTTTTTCAAAAACTGCCCCTTTAATTTCATCTGCAATATCTAAAGGATCCTTATCTATATCTGATATATCCAAATAAGCCTCATCTATAGATACCTTTTCTATCAAGGATGTATGTTCAGATAATATATCAAATACCCTTTTTGAAACCTCTTGATAGCGTTTCATCCTACCCGGCACATAGCAAGCATGGGGACATTTCTTTTTAGCTATAAACATGGGCATAGCTGAATGAACTCCAAATTTCCTTGCCTGATAATTTGCAGTAGTAACTACACCATGGTTGCTAGAACCACCAACAATAACTGGCAGGCCCTTTAGTTTGGGATTGTCCTGTTCTTCAACTGAAGCATAAAAAGCATCCATGTCTACGTGTATAATATTTAATTGGTCTTCTCTTTCAAGATATTTTGAATTAGATATTTTTTTCACCTCATTCTACTGGTCACTATATATTTTATCATATTTGCATATTTTTTTCTATTTGATCATCACTAGCAAAGTAAATAATTTTATCAGATTCTAGTTTTATGTTGAATTAATGGTGGTTTTAGGGTATATTAAATAATAATACAAACTTTATTTAAAAAGGAGAATCGTACATGAGTAAATATCTTATACTTTATAGACA
>JARICQ010000013.1 GCA_029264075.1 Tissierellaceae bacterium
AACTGGGACTTTTGGACTTCACTTCCAGAAGCACTCCTTCAAGTTACAATAATCATGGGAGATAGGGGATTACCTTCTTCCTACAGACATATGCATGGCTTTAGTTCTCATGCCTATAGTTTTATCAATGAAGAAAATGAAAGAGTATGGGTTAAATTCCATTTCCGCTCCCAGCAGGGAATACTCAACCTAACTGACCAAGAAGCAGAAAAGGTAGTCGGAATGGATAGAGAATCCCACCAAAGAGACCTATACGAAGCTATTGAAAAGAAAATGTTCCCTAAGTGGAAGGTCTATGTACAGATAATGACAGAAGAAGAAGCTGATGCTATGGAAAACAATCCATTTGATCTTACAAAGATGTGGCTTAAGGAAGATTATCCTCTCATGCCAGTTGGAGAGTTTGAGTTAAATAAAAATCCAGACAACTATTTTGCACAAATTGAGCAAGCTGCATTTAATCCAGCTCATTCGGTACCTGGAATCAGCTTTTCTCCAGATAGGATGCTCCAAGGTAGACTGTTTTCATATGGAGATGCTCAGAGATACCGTCTAGGAGTAAATCACCATCAGATACCTGTCAATTCACCAAAGGCTGTTGAGAATCCTCATAGCTTCCACCGTGATGGACAGATGCGCGTAGATGGAAATCTAGGTAGCGAAAACCACTATGAACCAAATAGCTATGGAAACTGGGAGGACAGCCCCGAAGATAATCTACCTAAGGAAAAGGGTGGAGATGTATATAGATACGACTTTAGAGAAGACGATTCAGATTACTACACTCAACCTGGACTATTGTTCCAAGCAATGACAGAAGATCAAAAACAAGTACTCTTTGACAATACTGCAAGAAATATGGGAGATTCAACCCTTCAGATCAAGCATAGACATATATATAATTGCTATCAGGCTCATCCTGACTATGGAAAGGGAGTAGCAGAAGCAATGAATATCTCTATTGATGATGTAGACTTAGATTTACCAAAGAAGGATTCACATGAAAAGCTAAATAAAGCAAATAATCTACATCCAGAGTTAAATACTCCTACTGAACCAGCAGACCCAGGAAGAGAAATCGACACCAATACACACGACTATATAGAACCTGAAAATGATCCATGGTTGCTATAAGAGCCTATAGCTATATAATATTTTAATTAAAAAAGAAAATTTATCCTCTGGATAATCAATAAGCAAAAAAGGTGCCTAGGATCAACTCTTGTTTAGAGTTTGATCCTAGGCACCTTTTAAGTATCCTGAGTGTTTTCTTTTAAAAACTTCTTATTTTCATACATTAAATTGTCTACATGGTTTAAAAACATAACCTTATTTTCAAATATTTCTTTTGAATATACATCACTTCCCATGGCAATATGAAGATCATACTTTAAATCCTTTGAAAGTTCCCTTAATCGACTTCTAAGCTCTTCTGATTTCTCTTCAAATATATCTTCACCTATATCTTTAAGTAAAGAAGTAAACTCGTCTCCACCTAACCTATAATGTGTCGCATTTTCGTTAAATACATCCACTATAGTCTGATAGCCTAACTTTATCATATTGTCTCCCTCTTGATGTCCAAATTCATCATTTACATATTTCAAATTGTTGATATCCATCATTATAACTCTAAAATTCAAAAGCTCTTCATCATTTAACAATTGATTGAAATCCCTTTCAAATGCAGCCCTATTATTACCTCCAGTCAATATATCTGTGTAGGCAATCCTCTTCATAAATTCATTTTCTTTTTCATTTAGCATCATAATATCTAATTGTTTGATACTATCTCTTAAAATCAATATCAAAAATAATAATATACCTATACGTGCATATATTGTAGTGTAATCGTATGAACCAAAATAAAAATTATATAATTCAATAGAAAAGATTACTATTAAGAGCATAAAATAAGTGAGGAAATCTTTTGCCTTATCGTTTTTAAGTTTTACAGCTTCCCTAACAAGTAAAACAAGCAAAAATGTAGCTGATATAATTTGAATTATAAAGGTATATGAGATGCTCTCAATAAATTTTTTAATTCCAAATATTTGTAATAAAATATTGACTATAAAATCTATAAATGTAAGCCAAACAATTGCAGTGAGGGCCTTTTTATTTTCTATAAATACTGCCTCTCTTAGATATAGGGCAAATGGTATAAGGATGAGGCTTAGCATTATATAGCTTATTCCTCCTATCACAAATCTATTGCCCGTCACAAATTGAAGCATTTTTGTCTCTGAAAATATCCATACACTGAGTAAAATAGAAAGTGCTCCCAGATAAAGCATCCTATTGTCATTTAAATTCCTAATACTAGAAGAAATTATCAATGCAAATACTCCAAAGATAAAGATAAACATAGAAATAATTATTCCAGGTATCTTATTTAAGATGATTTTATAAATCAAAATATCCCCATCACCTGCAAGTATAGGATTTATATATACTGAAAAAACACTTACATCAGATGACATCTTAAGGGTTAGGGTATTACCCTGTATATTTGCTGGAAGATCTACTATATACCAATTACTTGATTCAGGTACATCAAATAATAGAGATTCTGGTTTTTCTGTTTTAAAGACTTCTTCCCCATCTACAAGCACCTTTATCTCCTGCATTGAGGACCTAAGTCTAATTTTAAAGTTGTCAGGAAATGAATCTGGGATCTCAACTTCTGCAGTAATCTCTTGATTCTTGTCTACATCAATCATTGTTGGTAAGCTAACATCTTCTATAATCTCATCCTCATAGCTAATACGCCAATTTTCATTTAGTGGATAAATCTTACCCTTACTAATTCTAAGATCTTCTGAAGGTATAACTATAGATAAAATAACTATTATAGAGATTATAAAGATAAGGCCTATATAGAATTTCATTCTAGCACTTGGCTGACTTTTTTTCATTTTATATTCTCCTAAATAGATTTATTTGTGATATATATAATGATCAAAGAATATATCTATTTATCTGATTATATCGTACAATTGATTTCTTGTAAATATCATCTAGCTCACTTTAGATACTAATTTGTATCTTTTTCTTCAGCAGCTCTTCTAGTTCATGTGCAGGCATTGGCCTATAGCAGTAGTAGCCTTGAACATAATCGCACATCTTCTTGTTTAAAAAGTCCAATTGAGGAGAAGTCTCCACTCCTTCGGCTAGTACATTTAAGCCCAAGCTCTTTGCCAGATTTATGATTATCATAGTGATTGCTTCATCTTTTTTATTTACTCCGATTCCTCGGATAAACTCCATGTCAATTTTTATCCTGTCAACAGGAAGGTTTTTCAATCTGCTAAGAGATGAATACTCTGTTCCAAAGTCATCTAGTGCAATAGATAAACCTATATCTTGTAGTTTCTCTAGTGTTTCTACAAGTGATCCCGTTTCATTAATTGCTATGCTTTCAGTAATTTCAAGTTCTAAATACTTTGGATCAAGTTCTGTTTCTATAAGTGCTCTTTTTATTTTATCTACTATTTGATCATCTGTAAATTGAACAGACGATAAGTTGACTGCCATATCTATATAGGCCAAACCCATATCCTGCAATTTTTTATTTTGCCTAGCAGCAGTCTTGATAACCCATTCTCCAATCACATGGATGAGTCCATTTTTTTCAGCTAGGGGAATAAATACACCTGGGGATACCATGCCAAAGTCTGGGTGCTTCCACCTTAGAAGTGCTTCCAGGCCTGTGATTTCATTGTTGTATAGGTTTATCTGAGGTTGGTAGTAGAGCAAGAGCTCATCTCTTTCGATTGCATAGTGGAGATCATTGGAGAGCCTCATATTCTTTTGAACTTCCTCTTTCATCTCCCATGTGCAAAGTGAGTAGCCATTTTTCCCCTTGTACTTTGCAGCATACATTGCATTGTCAGCATTTTTGATAAGAGCTTCTGAATCTTTTCCATCAGTAGGAAAAGTTGCTATTCCTGCGCTTGCCTTTACGAAAAACTCTTGTCCCTCAATTTTAAATGGTCTTGAAAATACACTCATAATCTTGTCTGCCACCTTGATTATATGATCTCTATTATCTAAACTATCTACCATGATCATGAACTCATCTCCGCCAAATCTGGCAACTATATCTTTTTCCCTCAGCTTGGCAACTAGTTCCTTGGCAACTTCTTTGAGAAGAGAATCTCCACCCCTATGACCCATGGTGTCGTTTACTGATTTAAAGTTGTCTAAGTCTACAAAGATTATACCGACTACCTTATCATCTTTTTCTGCTAGTTCTATAGCCCTACTGACCTCTTTTTCAAATAGGAACCTATTTGGAAGGCCTGTGAGATGATCATAGTAGGCCATGAATTCTATATCATCTTCCGATTTGATTTTAATTATTGCATCTGCTAATAAATTTGATAGGATTCTTAAGATTTCTATATCTTCTTTTTCCCATCTCTTCTGAGATTTTACCGCATCAATCCCAATAAAGCCTTGGATTCCATCACTAGTTTCAATAGATACTGAAACTGAAGATTTATAATCATGCCTGATGAATTCTTCTCTTTCAGCCCTGGCTTCTAGAGGTATCTCACTTATCTCATTTATATAAACTAACTTTTTTTCTTTAAGTTCTCTGATCCACCATTTAAAATTTGAAAGTGGAATTTCTTTTTCATGGTTGGTCTTCCCCTTAACTCCAAGATTGCACCATTCGTGGGAAGACCTCATAGTGTTCTTTTCAGAGTCAATTAAAATCAAGCAGGTCCTATCAACATCTAAAAACAATCCCACTTCTTCAAGCAGATTATCTATCTTTTGATCTGCATTTTCTTTGTTTATAGTTACAAAGTCAGATGAAACTTTGGAATGTATTTTCTTAAAGTCCATTTGATATTCGTTTTCTTTGATTTTTTTAACATATATATTGTTTACATAGGAACCTGCCATATAGGCTATTAAAAATATTAGTATCCTAAAGATATAGTCATACCTATTGATGTTGACCTGCTGGTCAGATTTTAAAATCCACACCAGGGCCTGGCTAAATACTCCAGCTATGGTTGACCATATAAGTAGTCTCTTCTTGCTAAATACAAGGGAAACTATGATAAGCAGGACTGGAAAGACCCATATAGTCACACTTGAGTATTCAAAGAACAAGAGTGTTATGATAGGTATATTGGATACCAAGACTGCTATAGTTAGGTTTTCCCTCAAGGAGTCCTTCTTCATACTCTGGAGAAAATATATAATAATTCCCGTAACAAAAAACATACTACTATTCATAATTCCCAATTTTATATTATAGGAATTGTCAATTGCAAACCTTGTGTACTCAAGTATAAAGTTAAATATGCTTCCTATAAAAAACATTACCGCAATATTTCTAAATATTTTCTTCTTGTCATCTTTACTTACAATTATTTCCCTCTTATCTGTTTTTCCATCACTAATTAGATTGTAGTATCTAGATGAATAATACATAGCCCAGGTTGGAAGCATGATGAAAAGAGGTCCCATCTGTGGGATTTGCTCAAAGCCAAATGAAGGCAAGACTATATCTATAAGGCTTGCCAGAACCAAGGAAATGATCATAGATCCAATGACTAGATTAGACTTTCTAGCCTTATTTTTCTCTTTGATCCCCTTCTTCCACTTCCAAACAAGGAAAACACTTGCCAACATATATAGAGAATAATAGGCATAGTAGAAGTAGTTCCATCCAGTATTCTCAGCCAGATTTGTCCATCCAAAATTTGTTCTAATCAAATCGTTTTGCAGGCTTGCGATATCTCCTGAAAATGAAAAGGCATAGGCACATATGATAGCTGGAATATAAATCAAGTATATATAATTTCCCATCTTAATTTCCTTGTTTTTCCTAGTGAGCAGTATTAGAAAGTGTAGGGTAAGACTGTATAGAGTGGTCCAGCCAAGGGCTGCAAACCTTCTCCAAAACAAGGCATCACTTAAGTTTTGAGATATATTGGTCATCCCAAATCCTAGACTCCAAATACTGAGTGAAATGCATACAAATAAAAATGTTCTATTGGCTTTTTCCCTTGGATTTAAAACTAAAATATAAACACCCCAAAAAATAGATATTAAGGCTGCTAAAAAAAATATAAATGAAATAATCAAATAATTACTATTCATGAGATCCTCCTAAATATAGCGATTTGTTATGTATTTTCCAGAAGATTATCCCAAGCCTGCTC
>JARICQ010000022.1 GCA_029264075.1 Tissierellaceae bacterium
GCGAACCAAAAAAACTTGTAGTCATTAGTATGCTCTTATATTCCATAGTTTTAATAATACTTAATCCAAAATATATAATAACTTTACTTGTGACTATTTTATTGGCTGAATATATTAGTCATATAGCCTATAAAAAAATAGGTGGATTGACTGGAGATGTATATGGTGCAATAATAGAAATAGGGGATGCAGTTTCTCTTTTAAGTTTTTGGGGAGTGATGACATGGATATAATAATGCTAAGACATGGTCAAACAGAAGATAATATAAAAAAAATATTTAGTAGAGATAATACACCCCTTACTCAGAAGGGAATAGACGAGATATTGTCAGCAAAAGATTTACTTAAAGATATCAACTATGAAAAGCTATACTATAGTCCACTAAATAGAACGGTACAGTCATTAGAATACCTGGGGCTTAGGGGGGAAAGAGCAGATAATATCAGAGAAATTGATTTTGGGATTTTCACAGGTAGGACTTTTAAAGAAATAAGCGATATATATCCAGAAGAAACTAAGGCCTGGGTAGCTGATTCAATTAATTATAGAATTCCACAAGGTGAAAGTTTAGTAGATGTCTATGGAAGAATAAGTCGATTTTTAGAAGATTTGACAGAAAAAGACCAAGATGTGCTCTTAGTTTGCCATGATTGTGTTATAAGATTAGCCCTGTGTTGGATATTTGATAATTTAGACTATTTCTTTAGGTTTAAAGTAGATAATGCAAGTATAAGTATCATTGCTGTAGATGATGATTATAAATATATAAAAAAAATAAACTATAAATATCCACTTTAAAGTAGATATTTATAGTTTATTTATTCTAAGAAATCCTTCAATTTTTTGCTCCTGCTTGGGTGCTTTAGCTTTCTAATGGCTTTTGATTCAATTTGGCGTATTCTCTCACGAGTTACATCAAATACCTTTCCAACTTCTTCTAGGGTTCTAGCGCGACCGTCATCAATTCCAAACCTAAGTCTAAGAACTCTTTGTTCTCTCTCAGAAAGGGTATCAAGAACTTCTAAGAGTTGCTCTTTTAACATTACATGGGCTGTTGCTTCTGCTGGGGTCTGTATCAAATCATCTTCTATAAAGCTTCCAAGTTCAGTATCTTCTTCTTCTCCAATTGGAGTTTCAAGAGAAACTGGCTTTTGAGCAATCTTCATTATATTTTCTACCCTATCAACATCTATATCCATTATTTCAGCAATCTCTTCAGGAGTTGGATCTCTGCCAAGATCATGTACTAATTGTTTTTGAACACTTACTAGTTTGTTTATATTTTCAATCATGTGAACAGGAACTCTGATTGTTCGCCCTTGATCTGCAATAGATCTAGTAACTGCTTGACGTATCCACCAAGTTGCGTAAGTGCTGAACTTGTAACCCTTGGTGTAGTCAAATTTTTCGACCGCCCTCATAAGGCCAACATTTCCTTCTTGAATTAAATCCAAAAAAGTCATTCCACGTCCAATATACTTTTTAGCTACGCTGACTACAAGCCTTAAATTAGACTCTGCAAGCTTTCGTTTAGCATCTTGGTCACCTTTTTCAATTCTCTTAGCAAGTTCGACTTCTTCTTCTCTTGTCAAGAGTGGTGATTCGCCTATTTCCTTCAGATACATTTTTATAGGATCGTTCGTATTTTGAGCTGAATTTGATCTAGCTATAGAAAACTCCTCCTTTCTATTGAAGAATGAGTTAAAATTCCTTCATCCTTTGTCTACTACTAGTATAGCATAAAAATATTAAAGATACCTTAATATTTTTTACTAGCTTGACTTGAGTACAGCCTTGGTAGCCTGATCAGGTATACCAATATTCTCAACTAATACTTTGCCTGTATAGCCTTCGATACCTAAAAGTCCTTTTTTCATCATATGAAATGTTATAGTCTTATCTGCCTTGATTGCTATACCCATTACATTACCTGTATTGCAGTTGATTCCAGATGGGATATCTACTGAAAGAGTGTAAAGTGAATAGTGGTTTGTATATGAAATAACGTCAAAGTACAGACTATCGATATTCTTTGAAAGACCTAGCCCAAATAAAGCATCTATTGTCATATCATTTTCCTCTAATGCCCTTTGAAGAGTATTTAAATCATCTTTTTTTGTTACATTGACATAGTTTATATTTATATTAGTCAAGAAATTAAAATATGTCTTAAAATTTTCAGTTCCCTTTCTCACATCACCAACTATAAATAAATCTATATGTTTATCCTTGATCATTAGCTGTCTAGCAATTGCTAAGCCATCACTTCCATTGTTGCCTATACCGCATAAAATTGTAAACTTATTATTCTTTTCTAGATCAATATTTTCCATTACTCTAAATGCAGCATTTTCCATGAGTAGAATACCAGGTATTCCCAAGTCTTTAATTGTATAATCATCCATTGCCTTCATTTCATCACAAGTAACTGCTAACATATGGATCCTCCTTTATTTTAAAATTATTTTGATATATAAACACTTCTACCAATACATTATACCCTTTATAAATATTAAAAAACAAAATACTTGGAAGGAAATTCAAGAAAGCCTATAAATGCAAGAATAAAAATAAAACTTGCAAAAACAACTTGTAAAAGTTATTATAATATGCTATGATAGTGAAAATCAATAAATAATGCAAGTTAATAAATTTAACTTGCAAAAAAGCAGATTTATCTAAAATACAAAATACTTTACATGATAAAACACAAGGAGGAGCAATTATGACTTACAAAACAATCGGTACTTTGAGACCAAATTTATTTAAAGAGCAGTTTCCATATGATGAGATACCAAAGGTAAAATTCAACAATATTCAACTTCCTTTTAATATACCAGAAGATATATGGATAACTGATACTACATTTAGAGATGGCCAGCAGTCAATGGAATCTATGACTGTTGAAGAAATATTGGATATATATGATTACCTCCATGAACTAGATAATGGGTCGGGAATAATAAGGCAGACTGAGTTTTTTCTTTACTCTGAAAAGGATAGATTGGCAGTTAAGGAATGTATGGATAGGGGCTATTCATTTCCTCAGATAACTTCTTGGATAAGAGCCAGAGAAGAGGATTTTGAACTAGTAAAATCTATGAATATAAAAGAAACTGGAATACTCATGTCTTGTTCAGACTATCATATATTTCATAAGCTTGGGATGACTAGAAAAGAAGCTATGGATTCATATTTAAGTATTGCAGAAGCTGCACTTAAAAATGGAATTAAGCCTAGATGCCATTTTGAAGACATAACAAGGGCAGATTTTTTTGGCTTTGTTCTACCACTCGCCAAGAGTTTAATGGAGCTTTCTAAGAAATACAATATAGAGATAAAGATAAGAGCATGCGATACACTTGGACTAGGAGTAAGTCATGTAGGAGTAGAATTACCTAGGTCAATTCCTGCCCTTATCCATGGACTGAGACACTACTGCGAGCTTCCAGCATCTTCAATTGAATGGCATGGACACAATGACTTCAACAATGTAGTAGTAAATGCAACTACATCTTGGTTGTATGGAGCTTCATCTGTGAATTCAACCTTGTTTGGAATAGGAGAAAGAACTGGAAATTGTCCTCTTGAATCAATGATATTTGAATATGCTCAGATAAAGGGAAATACAAAAGATATGAATCTTAAAATTATTCCAGAGATAGCAGACTACTTTGAAAATGTACTCGGAGTTAAAATTCATTCAAAGATGCCATTTGTAGGAGAGGACTTTAATGTAACTAAGGCTGGAATACATGCAGATGGAATGTTAAAAAATAAGGAGATATATAATAGTTTTGATACAGAAAAGATATTGAATAGACCTCCTTTGGTTGCGATCAATTCATATTCAGGACTAGCAGGAATAGCTGTATGGATAAATAACTACTTCAAGTTATCTGATAAAGAAAAGTTTGAAAAAAACGATCCTAGAATAGTTCCTATCAAAAAATGGATAGATCGAGAGTATGAAGACGGAAGGACTAGCAATATAAGGAATGAAGAGTTGAAAAAAATAGTACAAACTTTTATTCCAGACATATATAATCTAGAAAAGATAGAGGCTATTTAATATTGGAGGGAAGATAGATGAAACTAACAGTGGCAGAAAAGATAATAAGAGACCATGTAAATGGAAGTATAAAAGATAAAAGCGAAATAGGAATTAAAATAGATCAGACACTTACCCAAGATTCGACAGGAACCATGGCCTATCTTCAATTTGAAGCCCTGGCTATAGATAGGGTCAAAACAAAGAAATCCCTGGCATATATAGACCACAATATGCTTCAGGCAGGTCCTGAAAATGCAGATGACCACTTATATATAAAAACCATAGCAAAAAAGCACGGAATATATTTTTCTAAGCCAGGAAATGGCATATGTCACCAAGTACATCTTGAAAGATTTGCAGTTCCAGGACAAACCCTTTTGGGATCGGATAGCCATACCCCAACTGCAGGAGGGATGGGAATGCTAGCTATAGGAGCTGGTGGGTTAGATGTTGCAGTTGCTATGGCAGGTGGGAAATACTACACTCAGATGCCAAAATTAGTGGGAGTAGAGCTTAAAGGAAAGCTTAGGCCTGGTGTTTCCGCCAAGGATATAATACTCCAGCTCTTAAAAAGATGCGGGGTCAAAGGTGGAGTAGGCAAGATATTTGAGTATTTTGGAGAAGGCTTGACTACTTTATCAGTGCCTGAAAGGGCTACCATAGCTAATATGGGAGCTGAACTAGGTGCTACAAGTTCGATCTTTCCATCTGATGAGAAAACCTATGAATTTTTAAAACTTCAAGATAGAATTGAAGACTACAAGGAGATAAGGGCAGACAAGGGGTCAAATTATTCAGAGATAATAGAAGTGAATTTAGATAAGGTAGAGGCTATGGTGGCTTGTCCACATAGTCCTGACAATGTAGTTCCTGTAAGCAGCTTGGAAAAAATAAAGATAAATCAAGTAGCCATAGGAAGCTGTACAAATTCTTCCTACTTAGATCTAATGAAGGTTGCAGATATTTTAAAGGATAAGACAATAGCAGAAGATGTATCCCTAGTGATTTCTCCTGGCTCCAAGCAAGTGTTAAATATGTTAGCAGAGAACGGACGACTAGCAGATTTAATTTCTTCAGGGGCAAGGATACTGGAAGCAGGATGCGGCCCATGTATTGGGATGGGTCAAGCTCCAAATACAAACGGAGTGAGTTTAAGAACCTTTAATAGGAATTTTTTGGGAAGATCAGGCACAGTTTCAGCAGATGTATACTTGTCTAGTCCAGAGCTAGCAGCGGTATCAGCTTTGACTGGTTATATAACAGACCCAGGAGACTATATAAAGACTATAGACATACAGATTCCAGATAAGTTTTTAATCAATGACAATCTAATAGTTGAGCCTGATCGGATAGACACGAAAAGCGAAATAATAAGAGGGCCTAATATCAAAGACTTTCCACTTGGAGAAAAACTAGGAGATGAAATAAAGGGAAGAACCCTTATAAAACTAGGAGATGACATCACTACAGATCATATAATGCCATCAAATGCCAAGTTGCTTCCCTATAGATCAAATATACCATATCTATCCGACTACTGCTTGACCCCATGTGATAAGGATTTCCCAACTAGGGCCAAAGAGAATAAGGGTGGGATGATAGTGGCAGGTGAAAACTATGGCCAAGGTTCTAGTAGAGAACATGCAGCACTAGTTCCCCTATACTTAGGCATAAAGGCTGTCATAGCTAAATCTTTTTCAAGAATACACAAAGAAAACCTAATCAACAATGGCATTATTCCACTAAGATTTAATGACGAGGCTGACTATTCTACAATTGATCTATATGATCAATTAGAAATAAAAAACTTAAGGATTCAAATAGAAAATGAAAATATATTGCTTGAAAATATTAGCAAGGATTTAAACTACAATTTAAAGCTAGAATCTACA
>JARICQ010000028.1 GCA_029264075.1 Tissierellaceae bacterium
CTGCAAAAATGCTCCTGTCATCCCCTCTATATTTACGATTTGGTATTTGATATCTAAAAACTTGCACAGGTCCTCAGCATAGTCTATATCAGCCTGAACTCCATCGGGCATGAGTATACCAATTACATTTTCCCTTCCCAGGGCTTTTACTGAAAGAGCTGCAAGTACAGAGCTGTCCTTGCCTCCGGATATACCTATTACAGCCTTTTTTCCTCCTGAACTTTCCATGCTCGATTTTATCCACTTGCTAAGATCTAGGCTTAGCTCTTCTAAGCTTTCCTCTGTCAACTTCAAAGTATCCTCTCCTATCTTTATCTCTCTGCTTTGATTTGTTCTATGATATCTACCATCATATCATATTCAAGCGGTCCAACTACTCTTCCTATAAGTGTCCCGTCTTCTTCTATAAAATATGAAGTAGGATATCCACTGACCAGATAAGTTCTAGCTATTTCTCCTTCAATGTCTAAAACTACATCAAATTCATAGCCACCTTCTTCTATATAATCCTCTACTATAGCTTTTTCCTCCATTACATCTACTGCAAGAACTTCCACATCTTCAAATTCCTTGTCTAACTTGTCTAAGTCTGGCATTTCTTGGTCACAAAAAGTACACCAAGTAGCCCAAAAATTCAAAAGTACTATCTTGCCCATATAGTCACTTAGGGATACTGCCTGTCCGTCCAAGCTCTCAACTGTAAAGTCTGGAGCAGGTGAGCCTGCCTTTATATCAGCCTCGACCTCTTCCCCTTCTTCTGCTCGCTGGTCATCTCTATCATTATTTTCTCCACTTGTCTGATCATCATTAGGATCTTCTTCTGCCACACTTTCATCTTCTCCTAGCTCTTCATCAACTGGATCTTCTTTATTTTCATCCTCTGGGTCTAGGACTTCTTCATTTGCTTCTTCTTCTAGACCAGAACCTACTTCTTCATTGTCTCTTGCGACAAACCAGACCCCTCCCCCTACTAGTAGAAGAGCCAATACTATCAAGATTATCTTTTGATTATTCATCCAATCATCCTCTCTAAAGTAATAGATTGCTTATAAGGCTCATCTTGTCAAAGAATATCAAAATTCCAAATGCTATCATGACAAGTCCAGCTATCTTTGGAACATACTTCATCCATTTTTGTCCTTTTTCTAAGAACCTGCTAAAGGTGCCTATAAATAGAGAAGTCAATATAAATGGAATAGCCATCCCTACTGAATATACTAAGAGAAGAAGGCTTCCCTTGTATATGGTGTCTGCATTTCCCGCATATACCAAGATCCCTGCCAGTACAGGACCAAAGCAAGGTGTCCACCCCGCTGCAAAGGCCATGCCCATAAGGACTGAGCTAAACCAATTTGTCATTTTTTTAGGAGCTTTTATACGTTTTTCCATATTTAAAAACTTGAGCTTTAAAATGCCTGTCATATTTAATCCAAAGATAATTATGAGAATACCACTAATCCTTGAAAATAAAATCCTATTCCTTACAAATAATCTACCTATAAAGCTTGCCGAAGTACCCATTATCATAAATATAATTGTAAAGCCAAGCACAAAGCCAAGTGTTCTCTTAAGAGCAAAGATTCTTCTCTCTTCCAGTTCACTTTCTACGCTAATACCCGTAATATACATGATATAAACAGGAATCAGTGGTAGGATACATGGTGTGAAAAAAGATAAGAATCCAAATCCAAATGCTGCACCCCAAGATACATCAAAAAGTTCGATCATTCTATCCCCCCATTCTTATAGATATATTATACCCCTTAGCGGTATAATAATCTAATATATTAATTATATATTTATATCTTATCTATTGCAATGATTTTCTATCTTCAAGCATATAAGTCCTTGTGTTTTAAGATAAAACAAAAATATATTTTAATACATCTCGAAATTATTTGATTATTCTGTATTTATTGGGTATAATTATTACAAAAGGCTTACAGTTTTGTATTTTAGCTAGCAATCCTCTTAACTACATACTAACTAGGAGGTGTGATGGCATGATTGTTATATATACATTAGGTGACTTTGATATTGAAATCAATGGTAGATCTATCCTAGAGTCTATAGGAAGCCAGCACAAATTAATGAAGCTTTTTAAGTATTTTCTGACCTTTCAAGGCAACAAGCTTCTTCCTGAAGATATTGTAGAAGATCTTTGGCCAGATGACGATTACAAGGATCCCTTGAGTGTACTTAGGACTCAAATATCTAGGGTTAGAAAGATGATTGATTTTGAAAAGTATGGAGTAGAAAGTTTTTTTGAAATTACTTATATTGATGGATACTATAGCTTTAAATTACATGAAAATTGTATGGTTGACTTTTTACTAATGCAGGAATGTATACAGGCCTATCATTCTGATGAAGATAAGACTGAGGTCATGAAAAAGTGTAGGATGGGAGTAGACCTATATAAGGGTGAATATTTACGCGAACTCGGCCTTGAGGACTGGATAATTCCCATCAGAAATCGATTTGACCGCTTATATGTAAATAACCTATCCCATTATCTACAGGCTCTTAAGGAAATGTCCATGGATAATTTAATAATATCTATATGCGAGGAAGTAATGGCCCACAAGCCCTACGAAGAAATCATTCATATCTATTTTATAGATTCCCTACTCAATTTGGGGCAAAACAGGTGTGCCTTAAGTCATTACAATTATTTTACAGCCAAGATGCATCGTGATCTTGAAATACCACCTAGTAAGGAACTCAGGGAATTGTATGGAAGGATTAAATCAGATGATGATGACTGTTTGTCACTTGTAAGTCTGAGCAATATAGATGATTTACTAAAATGTTCAGATGAGCCTGAGGGAGCCTTGGTATGTAACAAGGACTATTTTAAATTGCTATACAATATTGCAGTTAGATTTAATGAAAGAGTAAAAAGAAAAAATTCATTTGTAGGTATTATAAGTATAGGCAGTAATGATTTTAGGGATCTTTCGAAAAAAGAGATGAAAAGAGCTATGTCGCTCCTGTCAGATGCCATCTACCATGGCCTCAGAAAACGTGATGTTATAAGCCCATGGAATGATAGGCAAATTCTCCTACTCTTATATGATTTGGAGGAGGCTTATCTGGAAACAATAATAAATAGGATCAGAGACACCTTTAATAATATGCTTAAAGACGAGAAAATATAATTAAAAATAAAGTTTAAAAGTTTTTAAAATAACTTTTAAAATTAATTCCTTGACATTTCAATGTGTTGAGGATTTTTTTGTGGGAACTTTTCTAAAAACTTTTCATGTAATCTGTATGAAATTCTATTGAAAGCTGCTTGCAAGCTCCCTAGGTATATATAAGCTACAAGGACAATTTAAAATATAAATAACGGTTTGCGAGAAGTCAGCAATCATAGTAACTTCAAGACCAAGAAGATATGATTTAAATTGCACTTGTGAAATTGAAGATTGGCAAACTTGGAGAAATCCAAGGACGCAAAGCTATAGGGCCTTGATATGGTAGCCTAGCTGCAGGCAATCTATAAACCATTAAGGAGGAAGGAAAATGAAAAAGAGAACGACTATGTTAATCATGAGTATGACCCTAGCTGTATTACTTATCGCAGGCGGAACCTTCGCTTGGTTTACAGCTACAGCAGATCCAGTAGTCAATGAATTCCAAGCAGGAACATTAATCATGAGTGTAGAAGAATGTTTCAATGCATGTGATGCAAGAAATGTTAACCCAGGAGATTGTATCCAAAAGCATGTAAGATTCCACAATGATGGTACAAAGAGAATGTTTGTAAGGGTAGACCTTGAAGAAATATTTATGGACATGACTGGTGCAAATTTAGATCCAGATGGAATAGTTTCCTATGATCTTGGACCAAATTGGGTACTTCACACAGATGGATACTACTACTATACTTTAGAAGTAGAGGCTGGAGATGTTACAGAAGAGATAATCTCAGAAGTATGTTTTGATGGACCAGCAATGGATAACACATATCAAGGATCAAAGTTTACTTTAACAGTAAAGTCAGAAGCTATACAGGTAACAAATGGCGCAGCAGAAGATGTATGGGGAATAGATCCTTCAACCCTATAAAATTAATCAAATTTAATATTTAATAACAATCGATATCATAATATGAAGAGGCTGGGAAACCAGCCTCTTTTATTTTTATATATTGAGATAAATAGACTATTGAAATTTTAAATTGATTATATTTAAATATCTTGGGGTATGATTATTTTAAGAATATAAATTTAAAAAGGAGAGGTTTTATGTTTTTTCAGGGATGGGAAACAGTCTACCAAACTATAATACTTTCAATCGTAACCTACATAGCTATAGTTGTTATAATAAGATTATCTGGCAAGAGAACTCTATCTTCTTTTAATGCCTTTGATTTTCTTATAACAGTAACTATAGGTTCTATCAGTGCTACTACAATACTCTCAAAGAGTACTACACTTACTGATGGGATGTCAGCTATTGTGACTCTTGTTATCTTGCAATTTATAGTTGCTAAAATTAGCGTATATTCAAAGACCTTTAGAAAGATAATCAAGTCTGATCCTACCCTTCTCTTTTATGACGGTGAATATATTGATGAAAACTTAAAGAAGATGAGGGTATCTAGAGATGATATACTCCAGGAAGTAAGGATAAATAGCGGAGTCACCATAGACGAGGTCCATTCTGTTATCCTTGAAGCCAATGGAAAACTAGCAATAGTTACATCAGGCTCAAATGAGAACTTGCGGGGAATGATCCAGTATAAATAAGAAAAAACTCTTTTATTAGATAATACATCCTTATATCTAATAAAAGAGTTTTTTCTTTAGCTTTTAAATTAAGCTTTTTTAACAAATTCAGATTTTAGTTTCATTGCTCCAAATCCATCTATCTTGCAGTCTATGTCGTGGCCGTCGCTTGGATTTTTTATAAGTTTTATGTTTTTAACCTTTGTTCCTATTTTTATCGGATTTGAACTTCCCCTTACTTTTAAATCTTTAATTACTGTCACATCGTCCCCATCTTCTAGGGTATTTCCATTTGCATCCTTGATTGAATCGTCAACTTCTTCCTTAACTTCCTCCTCGACCTCTGCATTCAAAACCCATTCATGAGCACATTCTGGACAAACGATTAGGTGCCCATCTTCATATGTATATTCTGAATTGCATTTTGGACAATTTGGTAAACTTGACATATTAATCTCCTCCATTTTTTATTATCTAACATAAAACAAGCCTTAAAAGATAAATCCTCTAAACTTATCTCCTATGACTAGTCTGTATTATAACATAAGTTCATATCTTTGTCCCTTGTCTTGGATGATTTGGACCAGGAAAGTGGGATAAGCTTCAAATATGAAATCATTCTTGACTATTTAATCTTTTTAGCTTGTTTGATGCAGCTAGAAAAGGGATATAGGCTTAGTAGAGGTTTTTTTATATTTAATAGGAGGAAATCATTTGAAAGATAAACATTTGCTAACTAAAGATATAAGAAAAACATTTTTTAAATACTTAACTTCCAGCATTGGAGGTATGCTCGGTGTTTCCCTCTATGTACTAGGTGATACCATGATAGTGGGTAGGGGCCTTGGTAGCCAGGGTTTAGCAGCTCTTAATATATCTATCCCACTAATTAATGTATTCAATGGCTTGGGCCTTTTATTTGG
>JARICQ010000030.1 GCA_029264075.1 Tissierellaceae bacterium
TCATGCGGTATCTTATGGAGTAAAACTAGCTGGGACTCTAGACAAGGATCAAATAGTTATAATAAATATTTCTGGCAGAGGAGATAAGGATGTAGCACAGGTTAAAGATATAACAAAATGAATAGAAGAGCCTTGTTTCGCCTCTAGCACTGGAAATAAGGCTCTTATTTTTTCGTGAAAATTTAAATCTTCTGGGGGAAAATAGATTTTAAAAATATAAATTATCAAAAATAATTATATTAATTCTTTATATCCCTTGACAAAAGCAATTTAATGGATTAAACTGTGAATCACAATTAAATATTACCTCACTTCGAAGTGAGGTAGAGGCGCCAGATTTAACAGTCCCTAGGGGAGCAGTGAAAGCTTTGATCCTATGGAGAAGGAAATTTGGCCGAAGTTTGTAATATTCACAGTATTACATGCTGGGTCTATGGTTAATAGCTATAGGACTGTCGCGACTATCTTATCCAGGTCTGTTGCGTGTGCTATCTCATAAGGTAAAGGGAGACGAGGTGCTAGTGTGCTATCAGATCTGAGTTTATCTCAGATTTTTTTGTATTTAAAAATAAATTTTAAAAAAGGAGAGAGTTCAAATGTTTAATGGAGCAGGCGTTGCTGTAGTTACACCTTTCAAGGGTGAAGATTTAGATTTTAGGGCATTTGAAAAATTAGTTGATTTTCATCTTGAAAATGATACACAAGCTTTAATAGTTTTAGGTACTACAGGTGAAGCAAGTACACAAAACAGTGAAGAGAAGGAAGAGCTTATAAAAATAGCAGTAAAAAGAGTAAATAAGAAGATACCAGTAATCATTGGGGTAGGAACAAATGATACTAGAACGACCTTGAAAAACACTGAACAGGCAGAAAGACTTGGAGCTGACGGACTTTTATTGGTTACTCCTTACTACAATAAGGCTACTCAAAAAGGATTGATAGAACATTTTACAATGGTGGCAAATCATACAAAACTACCAATAATACTATACAATGTCCCTTCAAGGACAGGTATGAATATAGATGCAGATACGACTATAGCTATGAGCAAGCTGGAAAACATAGTAGGGATAAAGGAAGCAAGTGGAAATATAAATCAAATCCTAGAAATTAGGAGAAATGTAAGTGATGATTTCAAGATTTTTTCTGGAAATGACGATCAAATACTCTCTACATATGCGTGTGGTGGAAATGGTGTAATATCTGTAGTATCAAATATTATTCCAAAAGAAACTCAGGCTATGTGCAAGGCCTATATGGATTGAGATACAAAAGAGGCATTGAATCTTCAGCTTAAGTACAAGAGATTGATAGATTTGTTATTTTGCCAAGTAAATCCTATACCAGTTAAGGCAGCCTTGTCTAAGATGGGCTATATAGAAAACAAACTAAGGCTTCCTCTAACTAGCATGGAAGAGGAAAACCTAGAAATGCTTGTGGAAGAGATGGAAAATGTAAATCTTACAAGAGGAGGATAAGGTATGAATTTATTGATTTATGGAATCAAGGGATACATGGGAAGATTGATAAGTGATTTGGCCAAAAAAGATAGTTATTTTACGAATATATATGGAAAGGACCAGGATTTAATGGAGATAGATGGAGGGGAAAAGATAGATATAATAATAGACTTTTCCCATCCATCCTCCCTAGGTGATATCATCGAGATAGCAAGGGAAAACAGATCAGCCTTGATACTAGGGACTACTGGATATAGTGAATCAGACTTGGCCAAGATAAGGAGCTTGTCAGAGGAGATTCCTATATTAAAGTCTAGTAATATGTCCTTGGGAATGAACATACTCTTTTCTCTTGTTGAACAAACAGCATCTATGTTAAAAGACAAGGTGGATATAGAGGTAATAGAATCCCATCACAATAGAAAAAAAGACGCTCCATCTGGAAGTGCTAAAACTATAGTAGAATCTATTGAAAGAGGACTTGGAGAAAAGAGAAAGCACCAACATGGCAGATATGGACAGTGTAAGAGAGAAGAAGGCGAAATAGGAATACATGCCATCCGTGGAGGCAATATAGTGGGCTTTCATGAAGCTAGCTTTATAAATGAACTTGAAACTATAAAAATATCCCACGAAGCGTATGATAGGAGTGTATTTGCAGAAGGAGCACTAGTGGGGGCTAAATTTCTATCAAGTCAAAAACCTGGTCTCTATACAATGAAGGATATATTAAATATATAGATTATATAATTGGATTTGGAGGAAGTAGAATGGAAATAGTTGTACAAAAGTATGGTGGTTCTTCTGTGGCAACAATTGAAAAAATGAATAAGGTAGCAGATAAGATAATTAAAAAATACAAGGAAAACAAGAAACTAGTAATTGTCCTATCTGCTATGGGAGATAGCACCAATAGATTGATAGACCTTGCAAATCAGGTTTCGAAAAAACCTGATTCAAGAGAATTGGATGCACTCTTAACGACAGGAGAACAGATATCTATATCGCTTCTTGCTATGGCTTTAATAGAAAAAGGCTACCAGGCAGTTTCCTTTAATGGATCCCAGCTTGATATAAGAGCTTCTGGTTTCCATCAAAGTGCAAAGATAAGCGATATAGATACTAGCAAAATAACTGAGAATTTAGATCAAGGAAAGATAGTGATAGTGGCAGGATTTCAAGGAATATTTGAAAATGGAGAGCTGACAACTCTTGGTAGAGGTGGTAGCGATACATCTGCAGTGGCTCTTGCTGTAAAACTCAATGCTAAATGTGAAATTTATACAGATGTGGATGGCATATATACTATGGACCCTAGAAAATTAGAAGGGGCTAAAAAACTAGACTATATTAGCTATGAAGAAATGATAGAGCTTGCAGATCTAGGAGCCAAGGTCATGAATTTTAGGTCTGTCATACTTGCAAGCAAGTACAAGGTGCCAATTTATGTGGGTGCGACATTTTCAGATAAGCGAGGAACTTTAATTACGAATAGGGAGTTGGTAGAGATGGAAGAGACGGCTATAGTGGGGATGACAGTGAATTTAGATGATATTCAAATTACAGTATTTAACTTACCATCTTCTAGTCAAAGTTTATCTAATTTATTTATGAAAATTGGAAGAGAAAATGTAAATGTAGATATGATATCTCAGATGCTTACCAGAGATAATAATATGGATGTAAGCTTTAGTATAGATAAGGACAACAAGGAAAAGGTCCTTCTTATATTGCAAAAACTAAAAGAGGAGGACAAGTCCATAGATTGGGAAATAAATGAAAATATAGCAAAGGTTTCTGTAGTAGGATTTGGAATGAAGACAAATTCAGGAGTTGCAGGGAAAGTATTTGAACTTATGGCAGATAATGATATAGAAATAAAGATGATAACAACCTCTGAAACCAGGATTACTTGGATGATAAATTCAGACAGGGAGCAGGAGGTAATAAATTTAATAGGAGAAGAATTTGAGCTGAAAAGCGAAAAGGTTGGATAATTTACTTATCTGGCCTTTTTTATATGAATATCTATAAAATATGCTACTTAAGTAACTCTTTGTAGTATAATTAGACTATAATCATTAGAAGTAAATAGTAATAAGTTGATCAGATATAGGAAGATGGAGGGAGAATATGACTATAGAGAAGACAAAGGAATACTTTAAAAAACATGATATGGAGGATAAGATACTTGAGTTTAATGTTTCAAGTGCTACTGTTGAATTAGCTGCAGATGCTGTAGGATGTGAACCTAAAAGGATAGCAAAGTCACTTTCATTTATGGTAAATAATGAAGCTATCTTAATCGTAGTTGCAGGAGATGCAAAGATTGCCAATCCAAAATATAAGGCCCAGTTTGGAACAAAGGCTAAAATGCTCAAGGCAGATGAAGTTTTGGATTTAATAGGCCACGATGTAGGTGGAGTTTGTCCTTTTGCAATCAATGAAGGAGTTAAGGTTTATCTTGATGAATCATTAAAGAGATTTCAAACAGTATTTCCAGCATGTGGAACTGATAATAGTGCTATTGAATTAACTATCCAAGAACTTGAGATTCATTCTAAAGCTGATGGTTGGGTAGATGTCTGTAAGGGATGGGAGTAAGATAGATATGGGACCACAAATCATTGTATTTATAGTAATAATAGCCACCTTGTTTTTATTTATCTATGGCAGGCTCCGTTACGATTTTGTAGCCTTATTGGGCCTTATTGTGCTTACCATAACTGGAGTAGTATCTCCTGAGACTTCTTTTTTGGGATTCAGTCATCCTGCTATCATAACAGTTGCATCAGTTCTTGTAATAAGTAGTGCACTGATTAAAACTGGTCTAGTTGATAGGATTGTAAGAGTAATCAACAGGGGTTCAGATAAAATCTATATGAAGATAATGAGCTTAATGCTGATTACAGCCCTGCTCTCTGGATTCATGAACAATGTAGGGGCTTTGGCTCTTATACTTCCTATAGCTATGACTATAGCCAAACAAAACAAGATATCACCGTCACAACTACTGATGCCAGTAGCTTTTGCATCTTTACTGGGCGGAATGACTACAGGAATAGGAACACCACCAAATTTGATTATATCTACCTATAGAATTCAAGCAGGTTATAGTGCCTTTCCATTTTTTTCATTTACACCAGTTGGCTTGAGTTTAACCTTGCTAGGAATATTATTTACAACCCTTATAGGATGGAGGCTCATTCCTAGGAGAGATCCTGAAAACATAAAAGATATATTTAAGTTAGAAGATTATTTGTCTGAGTTAGTTGTAAACGATAAGTGTAGTATTGATGGAATGAAATTAAAGGATTTTTATAAAAACTACAGGATAGATATCAATGTCTTGAGCATTATCAGAGATGGATATAGGATAATATCACCTGGTGGGGACCAGCAGCTTCTTAGAGGAGATATATTGATTGTCAAGGCGCTTTCTTCAGATCTTACGGATCTGGTAACTAAGACTTGCTTAGATCTCAAGGGAGCCAGAAAGGATAAATTGGTCTTAAAAAGTGATTTGAAATCAGATGAGATTGCCTTGGTAGAAGTAGTGTTGAGGGAAGATTCACCCCTAGTCGGTAGAACTGCTATAGAAACTAAGCTTAGAAATAGATACAATGCAAATCTTGTAGCAGTATCTAGAAAAGGTATTTCAAGTGTTGAAAGACTCAAACATTTTAGATTTCATACAGGAGATGTTTTGTTGCTTCAAATACCCAAGACTTCAATCCAATATGCATATACAAAAATGAGATGCCTGCCTCTTGCTGAAAGGGGAGTTGATATAAATACAGAATCATCTAAAAGGGATCAATATCTAGCTCTTGGAATCTTTATACTGTCTATATTAGCATCAAGCTTTGGACTTCTTCCAGTTCAAGTTTCATTTTCCTTTGCAGCTGTGCTCCTAGTAATATTAAATGTAATCACAGCTAGGGAGTTCTATGATGCTATAGAATGGCCTACTATTGTGATGCTGGGTTCACTCTTTGCACTAGGTTCAGCCCTTCAGAGCAGTGGGGCATCTGATACTATAGCAGCTGGTTTGATGAATATGTCAGGAATCCTTTCACCAGCCTTAATGCTAGTGCTGATTATGATAATAACTATGAGCTTAACTAATTTGATCAGCAGTTCAGCTACTACAATACTTATGGGACCTATAGCCATCAGTGTAGCAAGTTCACTTGGGGTATCACCAGACCCTCTCCTAATGGCAGTAGGGGTAGCTGCTTCTTCAGCCTTCTTAACCCCTATAGCTCATCAATCAAACTTGCTTGTAATGGGACCAGGAGGGTATAAATTTACTGACTACTGGAAACTTGGACTACCACTCTCGCTCATTACACTATTAATAGGAACACCACTGATACTATGGATATGGCCCTTGTAAACATTCATAAGTTAGCTATTGTTCAAGAAATAAGAAGCTATAGGGAGGAATTTTAAATGGAGAATATTGAAAAACTGGTTTTAGATGAAATAAAGGGAATCGTTCTTGAATTTGAAAGTAGAGAAGAAATTACTTCTAAATGGAAGACTCCAATAATAGGTTTTGCAGATGCATATGATCCAGTATTTGATCAGTTAAAAGAAGTTGCCTTTGATGAACATATAACTCCACACGATATTCTAGATAAGGCACAAACAGTAGTAGCATATTTCTTGCCATTTGAAGAATGGATCCCACAGAGCAATATTGAGGGTAAATTTAGCTCTATAGAGTGGGCAAGGGCCTATGTCGAAACCAATCTGCTCATTTCTGAAATCAATGATAAACTTATATTATTTTTTGAAGAGAGAGGATATGATGCAGCAAAGCTTCCAGCTGAGAAAAATATGGATTACGAAAAGCTTAAAAGTGTATGGTCAAATAGGCATGTGGCCTATATTGCAGGAGTTGGAAAATTTGGTCTTAACAATATGTTGATTACTGAAAGTGGATGTTGTGGTAGACTTGGAAATATGCTAACAAGCCTTAAAATAGACCCCACAAAGAGAACGGAGGAAGAAAATTGCCTTTACAAACACAATAAAAGCTGTTCGATTTGTGTAGGTAGGTGTGTAAATGA
>JARICQ010000065.1 GCA_029264075.1 Tissierellaceae bacterium
TTTTCATCACTTATATGGAGTATGTCCCCTATCTCCTTGTAGATCTTTTCCATCTCTCTAGCATCTTGTCTATCTCTTTTCATATGGACCACCCTCTCTAGAAAAGATAAATATCAGCTTTCATCCACCATCATTTTTTTAAGAGCCCTTCTAGCCCTATAGAGCCTTATCCTGACATTTTCATCACTTATATGGAGTATGTCCCCTATTTCCTTGTTGCTAAATTCATGATAATATCTCAAGGTCAATATATCTGCATAGTCACTTTTAAGTTCAGCTAACTTTTTTGACATTTCCTCGGCATCTCCAAGTCTGATAACTAGATCATCCAGGGGTATATCATCAGACTCTATAGTATTGCTAAAGTCATCTATATCAATAGCTGGACTTCTTTTCTTCTTTCTATAAATATCTATAGAAGTGCTCTTAACTATAGTAACGATTAAGTGCTTGGTTTTGTTACTATTAATATCATCTATTCTTTCAAGATAATTTGCCAGTTTGATTATTGAGCTTTGGACTGCATCCTCTGATTCGTATATATCTTTTAAGATATCGTTGGCAATATAGTACATGAGCTTTTTATACTTTATATAAAGCTCTTCAAGCTTGTCTCTAGCCTCGCCCGATCCGACCAGTCCAGTAAGTACAATCACCTTTTCCACCTCTTTTTGATTTCATATGATTTAAGTCTCTATCATATCCTTTAAATAATCTGCCAGCATAAGCTCCATATCTGCCTCGCCCCTTATAGGGTATTTGTCAGCTAGCTCTTTTAATTCTTGGAAATATTTCCATCCTCTTTCCTGGTTTTTCTTATATAAAATTTCATAAGCCATCATAATCCTCTTTTTATTTA
Source organism: Tissierellaceae bacterium (assembly GCA_029264075.1). Taxonomy (GTDB): domain Bacteria; phylum Bacillota; class Clostridia; order Tissierellales; family Tissierellaceae; genus JARICQ01. Next base: position 860 of record JARICQ010000065.1, read on the forward strand.
GCATGAATTTTGAAGCTACTATATATTTTTCAAGTCTCTTAGTGTATAGCTCTTCTATTCTTTCACTAGAGCAGTCTTCTATAAGCTCTAAAAATAGCATCTCTGCCCTTAGCTCCATCCTATAAATTTCTATAGTGTAGGCATCATATTTCTCTCCAAAAACTAGTGCTTCTTTGGCCTTCTCAAAGTCCATCTTGTCTAGGTGATAGTTGTGGTTTAAAAAGATTCTAGAGAAATTGAGTGGATTCTTGTAGTCTATATCCTCTCTAAGAATCAACTGATCATAGGGCATATCTTTTATTCTTATACCCTTAGATAATAGGCCATTTATCCTAAGTTGCAGGTAAAATGATTCCCTTGAATCCTTGTCTCTAATCATAGCTCTTATATTGTGTCCATCATTTGCTATACCAGCTATTTTAAGGGGTATGGCATTGGTTAAGGCAGTCAAAATTCCTACCACACTACTTAGGATTAAGATAACTTTTATCCAAGATAGTTCTTTTAAATTTACAGCAATAAATATACTTATCAAGGATACAATTATATTTGCCAAAGCCCCACCCAGATTGTAGATTATATAAGGAAAATCACCATCTTTTTTCTCTGGAGGCATCATCAGACATTGGCCACCCGTTCCTGGTAGGCTGTACCTTTTCATTTTCAACCTTCCATCTTCCCTTATAAGTACAAAGGATCCAACCCTAAAGGATACAAATTCATATCCTGAAAGAAGTCCAAATACTAGATGTCCTCCCTCGTGTATAAAGATATGAATGATAAGTCCAAATATAAATATAAGGAGAATAAGGATTATCTTAAATATTTCCATATACCAAAGATCGCTAGATATATAGCTATCAAAAAAATCTCCCAAGATACCATTGGAAAGCCATCCCATGAGGAATCCTATTCCAGCTGAAAACATTAAAAAGATAATGAAGCCCAGGCCTTTTTTTGATTTTTTCCCTTTTTTTCTTTTCTTTAAATCACCCATATTATTTATCTCCTTAAAATTTATTTTTTCTACAAAGATTTATTTTCCATATAATTATTCTATCATAGTTAAACTTGTTTTAAGACTTTCCTTTAATTTACATTAGAAAACTTTTTCACATATGTTTGACTTCTCTAGACTCTTTGAAAGCAACCAACAACTTCAATACTTGATGTATATTAAGTTTTTTAGTAATCTATTTATTAAGAATATCACTATTTCTTCACAAATTAACAAAATAAAGTAAACATAGCATGATTATTAGATTTTGTGATAAAACCACATTTTTTAAAAAACCAATATAATAGAAAGCGGTTATGCAGCAGCGTTTAGCTATTGCTAGAACTCTGTAAGCGCCAAATAGGACACACCTTTAAAAAGATATATCCTATATGTTAAACTATTTCTTGAGTGGGATTTTACATTCTTCTGGAACTGAATCTGACCAAGGTAATAGCTGATCTAGTTCTTCTATGTTATCTAAATCTATATTAGGTAGTTTTTCAAATAGATAATTTAAATAGTAGAATGTATTTAAGCTGTTAGCTTTTGCTGTTTCTATCATGCTGTATACAATAGCTGAAGCAGTCGCACCTCTAGGAGACTTTGAAAAGAGAAAGTTTTTTCTGCCAATTACAAAAGGTTTAATGGCTCTTTCAGCTCTATTGTTGCTTATTTCGAGTCTACCATCTAAGATAAAAGCCTCAAGCTTAGGCCATTGTTTTAAACAATATCCGATTGCTTTTCCCAATGCACTTTTAGGTAGTACTTGTTTTTCCTTTATTTTTAACCAGGACAAGAAAGCCTCAAGAACAGGTTTACTCTTTTCTAGGCGCTTTTCATATATTTCTTTGGGATCTAGGTCTTTTAAAGACCTTTCGATTTTAAAAAGTTGATTGCAAAACTCTAAACCATCTTCAGCATTAGTTTTAGATCTAGTAGAGTCTTTTGGAAGTGCTTTTAGAGCATCTGTAAAGCCGCGTCTAGCATGAGCTAAACATCCTACTTGAATAGTATCTTCTATGCTATTGTAACCAGCATATCCATCTGTTTGTAAATATCCTTTAAATCCTTTTAAGAAATTCTTGGGATGTTTACTTGATCTAGATGGCTGATATTCATAGAGAAAAATCTGTTTTGAATGTTTTCCTGTGCCGTAGAGCCACATGTAGGATTTAGATGAAGCTTTTTTATCTTTTTCATCTAAGACTTGCATTGTTGTCTCGTCTGCATGAATTATTTCTTCTTCTAAGAGTATTTCATGCATCCTATCATAAAGAGCTTTTAACCAGGTGTTTGCACCGTGGATAATCCAGTTTGCTAGGTTTGTTCTTGATAGTTCTATTCCAAAGTTATTAAATTGTTGTTCTTGTCTGTATAGTGGAACTGCTTCAGAATATTTTCTATGCATTGTATATGCCAGTAAAGACGGACTCACAAAACTACCCTTAAGTACAGGGTTTGGCATTTTAGCTGTAATTACTGGAGTTTTAATATTTTCTTTTTCACACTGTCTACATGCATATACATATTTTACATGTTCTACTATTTTAACCTGAGCTGGTATTACTTTTAATTCTTTACGGATTTCTTTACTCATTTGGTGAAGATGATTTCCACATTCAGGACAATCTCTTTCTTCTTCACTTAAGTTGTATTCTATTGTTTCTACTGGAAGATCATCAAAGGACTTTTTGTTTAATCCTTTTTTCTTCTTTCTTTTATATGTAATTTCATCAAGTTTTGGTTCTTCCTTTTCCTGTCTTGCTTCTTTTTCAGCTTCATTAAAAAGTGTTTGCTGATCAGGTAGGGTCTTTTCACTTGATGTACCAAATTGTCTTTCTTTACTTAAACGGAATTGTTCTTCATACCAAGTTAATTTAGCTGTAGTTTCTTCTAACTTTTGCTCTAAAATGGCATAATTATCCTGAAGAACTTGGAATTTTTCATCTATATTGAGTTGTTTGTTTTCAATTTTATTGGTGTCTTTATTTGTGTTTTCCATAAGGATATTATATCATATTTAGTCTTGAAAAGATAGTAAAAAAAGTCTTTTAATCTGTATTTGTCAATGGTTTTAAAGCTTTATTTAAGATGCTATATCTGCTGGTATTTAGTTTTTTTAGGTTAAATTATTAGTCTTTCTGTAGTGGATGGATGAGCATTTTTTTGATTTATTGAGAGTCCATCTAAAAGCCATCTAAATTGTCTTTGATCTATGGCTATTACTTTAGAATTATCATCTGGCCAGTTAAAGGTATCTTTTTCTAATCTTTTGTAGTGAAGCCAGAATCCATTGTGATCCCATTCTAATATTTTTATCTTATCTCTTTTCCTATTACAAAAGACAAAGAGACATTTAGAAAATGGATCTAGATTAAAACTCTCTAGTACAATTACAGATAATCCATCAATGGCTTTTCTAAGATCAGTTACGCCAGTTGCTAGATAAACTTTATCCACAGTGTTTATCTTTAACATCTGGATAAAATCCTAGCTACTGATTCAAATATATCTGGATCAAAATTAGAACCGATTTCAATAGTTGCTTGACCTATTGTGATTTTTAATCTATCTGAATTTCTTTCTGATTTAGTTATATTTGGAATATCAAGTTCTGCCCATTTAGTTTCTTTGATTTCTTCCATAGACTCTAATTTATTTTCTTTATTAAATTTACAAATGTAGTGTCTAAGGCTATGAAGAGGAACATCGTTTTCTTTACACCAAGTAGCTGCTATTTTGCCACTTGAACGGTAACTTTTAATTCGATCCATCCATAATTTTCTATCTTGTTCTTTCATTTTAGATAACCTCCTTTTAGTCTTAAGGGTATTATCTCATGTAAGACAATGGATTAAAACGTGGGCTGGAGTTGGCGCTTACAAAGAAACTCTACGCAAATTAGTTGAGATGCACTTAAATGGTATGGTTGAACTTTATGAAGAACAGACAAGAAATTCAGATTATGAAGATATGTCATTTGATCAACGCTTTAATCTGATTGTCGATTATGAATACTCTCATCGTCAATCCAACAAATTAAAAAGATTGATCAAACAAGCTAAATTTAATGATCCAATGGCTTCTATAGAGGATATTGAATATCATCCTGATCGTCATTTAGATAAGCAACTAATTCTTGAACTAGGAACATGCAATTATGTACGTGAGAACCATAATATTATCTTGATGGGAGCTTCAGGAAATGGCAAAACCTGGATTTCAAATGCATTTGGTGTACAAGCTTGTCGCCAGTTTTTCAAGGTTAAATATATTAGGTTACCAGAGCTAATCGATGAGCTGACAGCTGCTAAATACTCTGCAGATGGAAGTTATCGTAAGATAGTTTCTAAATACAAGAAGATAGAGTTATTAATTATTGATGAATGGCTCCTTACAACATTATCTCAAGAAGAAGCAATCCATGTTTTTGAAATTATTGAAGCCAGATTAAAGAATTCCTCAACAATATTTTGCTCTCAATATGCTCCAGAAGGCTGGCATTCAAAGATTGAGAATGTACAGATAGCAGATGCAATACTTGATCGTATTGTACATGATTCTTATCAGATAC
>JARICQ010000085.1 GCA_029264075.1 Tissierellaceae bacterium
AAAGGTAGGCTGGATTAGATGCGTTTCACAAAACTCTTCAAACATCTCAGAAATTACGTGTCCCCTAGTCATCCCAGGCATGATTTCAAGACCCTTGGCCTTGGCTACTTTTATTGCTTCTTCATCAGTATCTATCTCACCAAAGTCTACTCCTGTATATTCTTTAACTGCATCAGCCATGTCTATTCTCTTCCATGGCGGTGCCAGCTCTAGTTCGACTCCTTGATAGTTTATCTTTGTAGTGCCTAGAGTTTTTTCAGCTACATATGCAAATAAGTCTTCTGTAAGCCTCATCATCTCTTCATAATCAACATAGGCCTGATAAAGCTCTATATTTGTAAACTCAGGATTATGCTTGGGACTCATCCCTTCGTTTCTAAACATTTTACCAAGTTCATAAACCTTATCAAATCCAGCTACTATAAGCCTTTTTAAGTAAAGTTCATTTGCTATCCTAAGATACATATCTATATCAAGTGTATTATGGTGGGTAACAAAAGGCTTAGCATTAGCTCCACCTGCTATGGTTCCTAAAATAGGAGTTTCAACTTCTAAAAATCCTCTTTCATCTAAGTACTCTCTTATAGCTTTGATTATTTTGGTCCTAAGTATAAATGTATTTCTAGCATCCGGATTTACAATTAAATCAACATATCTTTGCCTATATCTTAAGTCTTGGTCTTTTAAACCGTGAAATTTTTCTGGCAAAATCTGAAGTGACTTGCTCATTAAGACTAGTTCAGATACCCTGATAGATACCTCACCAGTTTTAGTCTTAAATAAAACTCCCTTGGCACCTACAATATCTCCAATATCTAATAGGGATAAGTCATCATACTCCTCTTCACCTATATTGTCTTGTTTTACAAAAAGCTGTACACGGCCCTTTGAATCCTGAAGATCCATAAAACTTACCTTACCATGGCCTCTTCTAGACATTATCCTTCCAGCAACTGAAACCTCTTCACCTTCTAGGCTTTCAAAACCATCAGTTAATGTATCACTATAGTGACTATAGTCATATTTTTCAATTAAAAATGGATCTCTACCCTTTTCATTTAACTCTTTTAACTTCTCTCTTCTCATCATTAGCATTTCATTTAGATTTTCACCTGTATCCACCGCTCACCCTGCCTCCTTAGTTTATAAGATTCTTATTTCATGATTTTCCTAATTTCATATTCAGCCATACCGTCTGGAACGGACACATTTACTATGTCGCCAACCTTATTTCCTAAAAGCGCTGATCCTACTGGGGATTCGTTCGAAATCCTACCTTGGCTTGGATTTGCTTCAGCTGATCCTACTATTACAAGTTCCATTTCTTCCTCATAGCCCTTGTCATAGATTAGTACTCTGGAACCAATACCGACTATATCTGTTTTTATATCATTTTCATCTATTAGTATTGAATTGCTTAGCATATTCTCAACCTTAGCTATGCGCTCTTCCAGTTGCGCTTGCTCATTTTTTGCCTGATCATACTCTGAGTTTTCACTTATATCTCCAAAGGCTAAAGCTTGTTTTATTCTATCAGCTATCTCTCTTCTCTTTACAGACTTTAGCTCATCAAGTTCATTCTCTAACTTTAACAATCCATCAGCCGTTAAAAACACTTCTTTTTCTGGCATTTCTTTCTCTCCTTTTTATAATGAAAATATTTCGATTCAATGGCATTAAAGCAAAAAATCTACATTTCATCTTTGTATGCAAGTTATTATATGAAAGCTTTTCAGTATTGTCAACCTAATCTTTATATTCTTCTGAAAAATTGATCAAAAGTTCTTCTAGGGCCTCTTTTGATTCAATATTGTTTATTTTGTTTTTAATTTCGTTGGAATTTTTAAGTCCTTTTAAATACCAGGCTGAATGTTTTCTCATTTCTCTAATACCAATCTTCTTTCCCTTTATCTCACATATCAAGTCTAAATGTCTTAAACAAGTATTTACCTTGTCCTCAACACTTGGAGGCTGATCTTCTTTTCCCTCAAGCAGGCGCAATATCCTTTTAAATATCCAGGGATTCCCTTGGGCACCTCTTCCAATGGCTAGACCATCACATTTTGTGTGTTCAAACATGCGAATAGCATCTTGAGGCTGGAATATATCTCCATTACCTATTATTGGAATATTAATATTCTTTTTCATTTCTCTTATATAATCCCAATCAGCCTCTCCACTATAAAACATATCCCTAGTTCTTGCATGGATAGTAAGGCCTGATATACCCTCTTCCTCAGCTATCTTCCCTATTTCTATACCATTGATATTGTCACAATCCCAGCCCATTCTTATCTTTAGAGTTACTGGTTTATTTGAAGCACTTACAACACTCTTTACTATCTCTCTTGCAAGATTAGGATTTTTCATGATGGCACTTCCATCTCCATTTTTCACTATCTTTGGAGCTGGACAGCCCATATTTATATCAATTATATCTATATCATTTCTCTTGTTTAAATTATCCTTAACTATTCTACCCATTATCAAGGGATCTGAACCAAATATCTGAACTGCGATTGGTCTTTCTTTTGGATCTACTCGGAGCAGTTTTTCCGTCTTTTCATCTCCATAGTAGATACCCTTGCTGCTAACCATTTCAGAAAAAACAAGTCCAGCTCCCATCTCCCTGCAGATTATTCTAAAGGCTAGGTCGGTGACTCCAGCCATTGGAGCTAAAAATATATTGTTGGTCGTTTCTAAGCTATTTATCTTCATCTAAACACCTCTATATCTAAAGAGCTAAGTAGTAACTGCTACTTAGCGGTTTCTTTCGTAAATTATCTTTAATCCAGCCAATGTCAATAGTCTATCTATCCTATTGATATATTTGCTCTCTGATGCAATTAAACTTGAAAATCCCCCTGTACCAATTATGTTGACTTCTTCTACACTGCTTTCCATTTCCTCAATCATCTTTTCAATTATATAGTCTATCATCCCGATATATCCGTATACAAGTCCAGATTGAATACTTGCTACAGTAGTTTTTCCTATTACCTTTTTTGGCTTTGCAATTTCTACTTTAGGAAGTTTTGATGTTCGAGTAAAGAGAGCCTCAGATGAGATTTTGATTCCGGGATAAATCACACCTCCAAGATAGTCTCCTTCTTTTGATACAGAACAAAATGTAACTGCCGTACCTACATCTACTATTATCAAAGGTCCACCGTATTTTGAATGTGCTGCTACTGCATTTACTATCCTATCTGCTCCTACCTCTCTGGGATTATCATATTTTATCTTGATACCAGTTTTTATATCTACCCCAACCACAAGGGGTTCAATTCCTAAATATCTCATACTCATAGTAGGAAGTGTGTGCATTAGTGGTGGAACAACAGAGGATATGATTACATCTTTTATCTGCTTGGGATTTATTCCATTAAATTGAAAAATTTGATTGAAAAGAAGCCCATACTCATCTGAGCTTTTATCTTTATCTGTAGATATCCTCCAGTCATACAGGAGTTCATCATCCTTGTATATTCCAAAAACTATATTTGTATTACCAACATCTATCACAAGTAACATATATTCACCGCCATTTTTATTCTTTTAAATTAACATAACAATTATAAATGTATTTATATATTAATTCAAGTATTAATTATTCAAAGGAA
>JARICQ010000110.1 GCA_029264075.1 Tissierellaceae bacterium
ATGCAGTCAAGTCCACACATAGCTGCTACATAAGCTCCTATATATTTCTTTACTCTATTTACAAAAACATCAATAGCAAGTCTAGCCCTTTCATTTCCTTCACCTATTGCTATTTCTAAATCTCTAAAGTCACTGCTGATTCCTGATATTCCAAGTACTCCAGATTCTTTATTTAACATTTGATTTACCTCATCAAAGGTCATATTTTCTTTGTCCATTATAAAAGGGATGATGGCAGGATCTATATCGCCAGATCTAGTACCCATTACAAGACCTTCTAATGGTGTGAAGCCCATGCTTGTATCTATTGTTTCCCCACCCTTTATAGCAGAAAGACTTGAACCATTTCCAAGATGACATGTAATTATATTTAAATCCTTGATATCCTTTCCCATTATCTCTGCAACTCGATTTGCTACATATTTATGAGAAGTTCCGTGGAATCCGTATCTACGAATTCTATACTTTTCATAGTATTCATATGGTATTGGATAAATATAGCTTGCCTTGTCCATTGTTTGATGGAAGGCAGTGTCAAATACTGCTACCATTGGAGTATTTGGCATCAACTCTTGGCATGCCTCTATTCCTGTAATGTTTGGTGGATTATGTAGTGGTGCTAGCTCAACACAATCATAAAGAACTTTCATTACATCTTTATCTATTAAAACTGAGGAAGCAAATGTTTCTCCTCCATGAACAACCCTATGTCCTACTCCACCTATTTCGTCCATTGATTTAATTGCACCGTAATCTTCATTTACAATTGCCTCTAGAACTAATCCTATGGCTACCTTGTGATTTTCCATTGGCTGTTCTATTATTTCTTCATCTTTTCCTGTAGTTTCATGTTTGATTCTAGAACCTTCAATACCTATTCTCTCTACAAGTCCCTTGCAAAGAACATTTTCTCCTTCCATATCTATAAGCTGATATTTTAAAGAAGAACTACCACAGTTGATTACTAATATTTTCATTTCTATTCCCCCTCTTATAATTTTTCCACATAAGTCTATAATATTATATTTGTGTTAAAAAATCAACATGTTATAATTAAAGAAAATAAATCATGGGAGGTTTTTATGAAAACTTTGGGTATAATCGCTGAATATAATCCATTTCACTATGGCCACAAATTTCAATTAGAAGAATCTATGTCAAAAACAAAATCAGACTATTCTATAGCTATCATGAGTGGATCTTTTGTTCAAAGAGGTGAGCCTTCTTTTGTCGATAAGTGGACAAAGGCAAGGATGGCTGTTGATAATGGATTCAATTTAGTTATAGAACTTCCCTTCATCTATTCAGTTCAGTCTGCTGAATACTTTGCATATGGTGGTGTTAAATTATTAGATAGCTTAAATATTGTAGACTATCTTTCTTTTGGTTCTGAATCTGGTGAAATAGATGAATTAATTTTTATTGCAAAAATCTTAAAGGAAGAGCCTAAAGCTTATGTGCAGTTTTTAAGATATAATTTAAATAAAGGACTTTCTTTTTCTGTATCTAGGAGCAATGCGTTAGAAGAGTATATATCTTCTAAATATCCAAATCAAACTAAAGATTATAATCATATTTTAAAACAGTCAAATAACATCTTAGCCATAGAATACTTAAAAGCACTATTAAGATTAAATAGCTCTATAAAGCCTTTAACCATTAAAAGATCTGGTGTTGATTATAAGGATAATACAGTTTCAAATGGATTTGCTAGTGCAAGTGGAATTAGAAATATAATAGAAAAAAACGGACTGAGATCATCTGTAGACTTGCTACCTCATAATAGTTATTTAGCACTTGAAAAATATTTAGATAAATATAAAGAATTTAATAGTTTATCTAAATATCAAGATATATTGATATATTTACTTAGAACAAGCCCTCCTGATAAAATAAAAAACTTATTAAATATTGAACAAGGTCTGGAGAATAGATTGATTCAAAAAGCATTTAAATATAAAGATATAAGTGAAATTGTAGATGCGGTAGCCACTAAAAGATATCCCAAAACAAGAATACAGAGAATTTTGATACATTTATTACATGAGTTTTACAAGGATGACTTTGATGAGTTATCAAAATTTTATCCGTCTTATATAAGAGTACTTGCAATGGATTCGGATGGATTTAAGCTTATAAATAACATTAAAAAAAATTCAGATATACCTATAATAACTAAGTTTTCTGCTTATAGTAAATTTAATGATGATTTTATACATAAAATTATCAATTATGATAAGATCTCTAGTGATATCTTTTCCATTCCTTTAAAGTCGCAAGAAGTCTTTTCAAATCAAGACTATTTAACTTCTCCATATATAAGACAATAAAACTCTAAAAGAAGCCATCTTTAAGTGATGATATCATCACTTAAAGATGGCTTCTTTGCTAATTAGTATTCTAATTTTAATATTTTAATTATGTATTTTCTTGCAACTTGTATACTGATAAACTTATTATTTTAATAATCAAACTTAAATAAGGGTATCTTTTTATTTAAAATTTCAAAAATTTTGATCAATACCCCCAACTTTAAAAGCACTATATAATTTATATTGAATATTCTTTAACTTGGATCTCTTAGCTCTTTTCTATTTTCATTTATGAGTTCAATCAGTTCTTTTAACTTTTCTTGTTGTTCAAGCAATAGACCATCTGCATAATCAATTGAGCCAAGTCTTATTTCTTTTGCATTTGCTTGAGCATTGTTTACTATATGCTCTGCTCTTTGCTCTGCTCGTTTTTTGACTTCTTCTTTATTTATCAATTCTTCTAACTTCTCTTCTGCTTGCTTGGCTATGGCATCTGCATCTTTCTGAGCTTCGTCAAGAATTCTTTCTCTTTCTTCTTTGATCCATGAAGCTTGTTTTATTTCATCTGGAAGCCTTATTCTAACGTCTGTAATTATTTCTAACAATTCTACCTTGTCTACCATTACTTTGCTAGAGAAGGGTAGACTTGTACCCGCTTCTATAATGTCCTCTATTTCATCAATCAACTTTAAAACATCCATAAATTATATCCTCCTCTTAAATTTGTTTTTTAAAGCTTCTTCTACTATTTCTGGCACAAAACAACTTACATTTCCACCAAACATGGATACTTCTTTTACTATGCTTGAGCTCAGATATCCATATTTAGTACTTGACGCCATGAAGAAAGTTTCTAAATTGTTGTTTATCTTCTTGTTTACTAAAGCCATTTGCATCTCATACTCAAAGTCAGAAACTGCTCTAAGTCCCCTAACAATACTAGTACATCCCTTCTTATAGGCATAGTCTGTGAGAAGACCATCAAAACTATCTATTTCTACATTTTCAAATTCTTTAGTTACTTCTTTTAAGAGTACAATCCTCTCTTCTAGGGAGAAGGTTCCTTTCTTTGAAGGGTTGTTTAAGACCGCAACTACCAAGGTCTCTACTTTTTCTGAAGTTCTCTTAATTATATCTATATGCCCATATGTGACCGGATCAAAACTGCCAGGATAAACTGCTTTCATTTTAAGCCTCCTCAGTATTTATTTTGTAAAAATCTATGATTTTATTTCCATAACTCCTATAGTCTACTTTTTTAAATCCATATATTAGATCTTCTAACTTTAATTTCTTTCCATGTTCAACTATCAACAAGCCGTCAGTTGCTAGTATATCCTCTTCCTTTATTGACTCAAAAACCCTGTCTAGTAAATTGTCTATAAGAAAAGGTGGATCAAGATATATATAGTTGAATTTTATATTCTCATCAGCAAATTTTTTGATCTCTCCAAATATATCACCTTTTATTACTTCTGCATTATTTAAAAGTTTTGTATGATTTAAATTTTCTTGTATTGTGGAGATGCTATCATAGCTATTATCTACAAAATAAACCTTCTTAGCTCCTCTGCTTAAAAATTCTATACCTATAGCGCCAGATCCTGCAAAGGCATCTAAAGCTATACTACTAGTATTTATATCTCTAATTATATTAAAAAGAGATTCTTTTATCCTATCTTCTGTAGGTCTTACCTTACTACCTTTTGGTGCTTTTAACTTGTGTCCTTTTGATCTTCCTGAAATAACCCTCAAAATATACCTCCCATAATCAATATAACTATATTTTAACATATATATCGGTTAAATGTAAAATAATCAATTAAAAGTAATTTCTCTATCTATTTCTTTAAACATAGTTTTAATTTTGTATTTTAATTTCTTATGTTTGTCTAGCTTTAATCTGGGATCTTCTTCTATGATCAAATTTGCCTCACTTTGAACTACCTTCAATATTTTTATATCTGATATTAAATTTGCTACTTTAAGCTCTGGTATTCCATGTTGCCTGGTACCAAAGAACTCTCCTGGACCTCTGAGCTCTAAATCTTTTTCTGAAATTTCAAATCCATCATCAGATTTTTGTAAAATTCTCATTCTTTCCATGGAGGTATTCTTTCTGCTCTCATTTATAAGAATACAGTAGGACTGATATTGACCTCTTCCTACCCTTCCCCTCAATTGATGAAGCTGTGCCAATCCAAATCTCTCGGCATTGTATACTGCCATGATATTTGAGTTTGGAACATTAACTCCTACTTCTATCACTGTAGTAGAAACAAGTATTTGAATTTCGTTTTGTTTGAATTTCTCCATAATCATGTCTTTTTCAGTAGCTTTCATTTTTCCGTGTAAGAGACCTACATTGAACTCCTTAAATATCCTTTCTTTAAAGTCAAGATACAACTCTTCGGCTGAATTCACCCTTAGTGCATCACTTTCTTCTATCAAGGGGCACACAATATAAGCTTGTCTTCCTTCTTCTATTTGTTTTCTTATAAATTCATTCATTCGCTGGATCAAATCTTTTCCAACTGCATAGGTTTCAATTTTCTTTCTTCCAGGAGGTAGTTCGTCGATTATAGAAATATCCAGATCCCCATATATAATTAATGCAAGGGTTCTTGGTATAGGAGTAGCTGTCATGACTATGGTGTCTGGATTTCTTCCTTTTTTAGTCAATACAGCTCTTTGTTTTACCCCAAATCTATGCTGTTCATCAGTAATGGCAAGGCCTAAATTCTTAAAGTCTACACCATCTTGAATGATGGCATGGGTACCAATTAAGACATCTATATTGCCCAGGCTTAATTCTTCTAATATTTTACCCTTATCTTTTGGCTTTAAACTTCCAACTAGCAGTTCGCATTTTATGTCAAGCTCAGAATAAAACTGATTCAGAGCTTCAAAATGCTGCCTAGCAAGTATTTCAGTAGGAGCCATCATTACGCTTTGGTATCCAGATAAAGAGGCTTTAAACATGGCTAAGACGGCTACAATAGTCTTTCCTGATCCAACGTCCCCTTGCACAAGTCTATTCATCTGTTTGCTTGACTCCATGTCCTTTTCTATTTCTTCAAATACTCTTATCTGAGCATTTGTTAAATTAAAGGGAAGTTTTTTTATAAACTCATCTATTTCTGGTGTATCAGCTGAATTTTTAAATATTATAGTATTTTCATCTGATAAATTCCTGTTTTTAATGGTAAACAAACCAAGTTGTAAAGTAAGCAATTCTTGAAACGCTAAAGTTTTTCTTGCCTTTTCGAGAAGCAGGTTATTTTTTGGAAAATGAATGTTTTTTACTGCCTCTTCTATAGATAAGAGATTGAATTTGCTCTTTAAATCAAGGGGAAGATATTCCTCAAGCAAATGAACATATTCTTTGATTGCGAATCTCATTATTTTTGTAATTTCATTATTTGATATGCCCTCTGTAAGAGTATATATCGGATTGATGCTTCCAATTTTTTTCATTTTTTCAGGATTTTCAAATACTGGGTTCATTATTTGAATTTCCATTCCATTTCTACTTACCTTTCCATTTACAACTAAACTTTGTCCTATTCTAAATTTGTTTTTCAAGTACTCTTGATTAAACCATACCAACTGAGCATTAGATGAGTCATCCTTGACTGGTACTTTGAGAATACTTAACTTAGCTCTTGGTCTAAGAACAGTAGGCTTTCCTATGACCTCTACCTTGTGGCTAGACTTTTCTCCTAGGTCAGCTTCCCCTATAGATTTAAAGTCTGTAGTATCTTCATAATCTCTCGGTATAAAATAAAATAAATCTCTTATAGTTAAGATGTTTAACTTCTTGAATTTTGATGCTCGCTTTGGACCTACTCCCTTTATGTATTGCACACTGTTTTCTAAATTAATCATAAGAAACTCCTTTTCAAAAATAAAATTCACCCTTCATTATAAAAACTCTACCAAAAGAGGTAGAGTTTTTTATTCTAAAGAAAATATATAGTAATATAGAGGTTGACCACCGTATAATAGTTCTATATCTATATCATCATATTGATTAAATAGTTGTTCTGATAGCTCCTCAGCAACTTCCTTCGATAAATCACTACCATATAAAATTGTAATCAAAGAACTATCTTCGTCAATCATTTTATCTATTAATTCATTGGCTACATTATTTATTTCTTTTCCACTAGCTATGATTTCACCCTCTGATATTCCTATTATGTCATCTTTGTTTATTTTAGTGCTGTTATATTCAGTATCTCTAACAGAGTAGGTTACCTCGCCAGTCTTTACACCAGAAATAGCCTGGATCATATTTTCCTTGTTATCTTCAGCTGATTCATCTTCATCAAATGCCAGTAAGGCTGATATACCTTGAGGAATTGTCTTGGTTGGTACAACTACAACATTTCTAGAACTAAGTTCTTTGGATTGTTCTGCAGCTAATACTATATTGCCATTGTTGGGTAATATAAATACATATTCCCCATCAGTCTTATCGATAGCATTTAAAATATCTTCTGTGCTTGGATTCATTGTCTGTCCGCCAGAGACTATTATATCTACATTCAAATCTTTAAATACGCTATCTATACCCTTACCTACAGAAATAGATATAAAAGAATATTTTTTGTTTATTTTTACCTGCTTATTTTTTTCTTTAATATCTCCTAACTCTGACTTTAAAAGGACTTCTTCATGCTGATATCTCATGTTATCTATCTTGATATCTGATAACTCTCCTAGATCAAGAGCCTTTTGCAGGACTAACCCTGGATCATTTGTGTGGATATGGACTTTGATTATTCCCTCTCCTCCAACTACTAGAAGAGAATCTGCATCATTTGAAAGATCAGTTCTGAATTTATCTATATCAGTAAAATCTGTATTTACAATAAACTCTGTACAGTATCCAAACTCTATATCTGAATCTCCCATATCTCTTTTAGGAGCAGTCTTTGTGATAGTTTCTTCACCTGACAATAGCGATAAATCCTCCTTGCCCGAGAGCACACTATAGGCCCCTTTAAGCACATAAATAAGACCCTTGCCCCCTGCATCTACTACACCAGCTTCTTTGAGTACTGGCAACATGTCTGGAGTTTTCTCAAGGACTTCATCACCTTTTTGTATAACTTTACTTAAAAACTCTAAAATATCGTCTTCGTCATGGCAAATTGATAATGCATAATCTCCACACTCTCTAGCTACAGTGAGTATTGTTCCCTCAGTAGGCTTCATTACTGCTTTGTAGGCAGTATTTGCAGCTTCTTTAAAAGAATTTGCAAGGACTCTTGTATCTACTGTATCGACATCTTTTAGACCATTGGCAAATCCTCTGAAAAGTTGTGATAAAATTACCCCTGAATTACCCCTAGCCCCCATGAGTGATCCATTAGATGTAGCTGATGCTATTTTGTAAACACTTTCATCATCTTGCTTTAATCCTTCTTTGACTGCAGAATTAACTGTTAATGACATGTTTGTACCTGTGTCTCCATCGGGAACAGGAAAAACATTTAAAGAGTTAACTTCCTCTTTATTATCTTCTAGAAGCTTTGCTGCACCAATTAAGGCTTTTTTCAACATAGCTCCATTTAGATTTTCAATTTTCAATTATAGTACCTCCTTAAACTACTTTTCAACTCTTATTCCCTGTACATGTACATTTATTTTATCTACTGTCATTCCAGTTAAATTTTCCACATTAAACTTAACCCTATCTATTATGTTTTTTGCTACAACAGAGATTTTAATTCCATATTCTAATATTACATGTAGGTCAATTATTAACTTGTTATCTTTGGAGTATACTTTTATACCCCTTGTTAGATGGTCCCATTTTAAGAGTTCAAATAAGCCATCTGTAGCATTTTTAGAAGCCATGCCTACTATACCGTAACTCTCCATTGCAGATATTCCTGCAAGTCTTGCTATGACGTTGTCGTCTATACTAATCAAACCATATTTAGTAATTTCTTTGGCTGGCATATATAATCGCCTCCTTAATTTAGATATATCATATTCTATATTTTAACCTAAATAATCCAATAGTTCAACTAGAATATAATATTTTATTAGTTTTATATTACTTAGTAGTTGCTTTTTACTTGAATCTTGTGTTAAAATATAAGATGTTATTATTGAAAAAATTAAATATACTTTTATAGTATTCTATGAATTACCTAAGGAGGTGTTTTTTTCATGTCTAAAGTTTGTGCAATATGTGGAAAAGGAAAAGTATTTGGTAACAAGGTTACTTTTTCAAATAAAAAGATTTCAAGAAGCTGGTCTCCTAATCTAAGATCAGTAAGAGCTGTTGTAGATGGCTCAACAAAGAGAATCAAAGTATGTACTAGATGTTTAAGATCTGGTTATGTTGAAAGAGCTTTGTAATTTAAAATTCACAATATAAAACAAGACTTGCAATTTATAGAAATTGGCAAGTCTTGTTTTATATTAATCTACTGATTGGATTACTAAGGCTTTTCCTCTGTGAACTTTAATCTTTCCAAAATCTTCTATTATTTCATTGCTGACTCCATGGGTAGAAGCAAACGGAATAAATACTTTATCTAAGTCATAATAAAAACCTGATATTGAAAGAACTATTCCTGTATCTGATATGGGTATTATTGAAACAAATGTTTTTTCCTCTCTTTTTAAGCAGAGTTGATCATCTATTAAATAAATAGTGTTCTTATCATCATATACAATTCCCTTTATTTCTTTCTCTAATAGATAAGCTAACAATAGTATATTTGCAATACTATGGTCCTGTCTAGACCCTGTGGCTCCTATCAGGGATATTTCACTGCATCCTATTTCTATTAGATAATCCATTGCAAGCTCAGTATCTGTCTTATCTTTTATAGGAGTATGTTTTTCTGTTTTTATATCCTCTCTTTCAATATACTCTATTGATTCTCTACTTATAGAATCAAAGTCTCCCAATACTAAATCAGGTCTTTGATGAATCTTCATCAAATGCCTTATTCCTCCATCTGCACAAATTACAAAATCAGAAACTCTAAAAACCTTACTTAATTTTTCGTAATTAGTTATATCTCCATTTGATACTATCAAACCTCTCATATTTTTCACTACCTTGATTTTATTGTCTGTTGTAAAGGCTTCCATACAATCGATATTAATACAGCTGAAACTACAAACTCAGGTATTAGATAGCTAGACTGATATATCGTCGAATAAATCCAAGGATTTTGGGATCCAGCATATTCAGCAAAGAATATAACGCCTGCTAGCAGATGACAGATAAATCTAGCACTAATTGCCAAAAAAACTGGGAATATAGTCTTAAATAAATAATTGCCTTTATTTTTATCTTTTAATGTATAAAATATTCCAGCCAGGCCTAAAACTCCAAATGCAATTGGATATTCCAATATAGCTTGCATTGGTGAGAATACCCATCCACCCATAATAAGTTTCAACACTCCAAAAATAGATCCAGCAATCATACCAGGCCCAAACCCCCATCGCATAGAGAATATGATTATTGGTATCATACTCCCTGCTGTTACCGACCCACCATTTGGCGCTTGATACACTTTGATTCTACTAAGAACAAATGCCAATGCAATCATAATACCCGCCTCTACAATCATTTTTGTAGTCCATTTTTTCACTTTAACTCCTCCTTTAAATAAACAAACCCATTACTAGCTAGGTAATGGGTATCTAAAGGCTATACACACTTCCCTACGCTAGTATTATCTAGTTCAGGTCTTAAGGGTCATGTTTTTCAACTCTCAGCCTACAGGCTCCCCCAGTGTTACAATTTCTATTCATTTATCTTGATTATATCATAAAATATTATCTTTACAAGCTTTTAAATTCTTTTATTCTCTTTTCTACATCTTCTGCTCCAAATATACCTGACCCTACAACTAAAAGATCTCCACCAAGTTCTATTATCTCTTTTGCATTTTCTAATTTTATTCCCCCATCAACTTGAAGGATGATATCTCTTTTAGTCTTATCTATCATGCTTCTTGCATCAGATATTTTCTCCTTCATAGCAGGGATAAATGATTGCCCACCAAAACCTGGATTTACAGTCATTATTAGTATCAAGTCTATATCATCCAATATATATTCTATAGTAGAAAGAGTTGTAGCAGGATTTAAAGTAACCCCAGCCTTTACTCCAAATGATTTAATAATCTGTATTGTCCTGTGAAGGTGAGTAGTTGATTCTTGATGAACTGTAATTATATCTGCACCTGCATCTACAAATTCTTCTATATATCTTTCGGGTCTATCAATCATAAGGTGGACATCAAATGGAATATCTGTTATTTTTCTTAGCTTTTTAATTACTGGAGGCCCGAATGTTATATTGGGCACATATATTCCGTCCATCACATCTAAATGTATATAATCTGCATTGCCATTTTCCATTTTTCTAATTTCTTTACTTAGGTCAGCAAAATCTGCCGATAGCAGTGAAGGTGCTATCTTTACCATATTTAATACCTCCTATTTTTCTTTATCTCTTCTAAAAACATTAAATAGTTTGCATACCTTTCAGAGTTAACCTCTCCCTCTTCTACTTGTTTTTTTACTTCACAAGCTGGCTCATTTACGTGTAAGCAATTCATGAATTTACATCCATGAGAATATTTCTTGATCTCTAGGAAATATTGTCCCAGCTCTCTTTCGTCTTCTATGAAATCTAAATCTAAAGAGCTAAATCCAGGACTATCGAGCACATAAGAATTGCCTTCTAAATGCAATATTTCAGTGTGTCTTGTTGTATGCTTTCCTCTTTTATTCTTTTCACTTATTTCACCTATTTTTAAATTATAGTCCGGATCAATAAGATTTAATAATGATGATTTTCCAACCCCTGAAGGACCTGCAAACACAGAAATATTGTCTTTAAGAGATATCCTTAAATCATCAATTCCCTCTTCAGTCTCTATGCTAGTCATTATGACTTTATATCCTATTTTACTATATATGTCTCTTATTACAAGTGAAGCTTCTAAATCTAAAT
>JARICQ010000128.1 GCA_029264075.1 Tissierellaceae bacterium
TATCTTCTTTCAATATCTTCAGTGGATTCTGTAGCTCTTTTTATTATTCTGTTTTTAAGTTCTTCCATGGTTGGTGGAAGTAGAAAAATAAATACTGCCTCTGAATAATTTTGTTTTATTTGAAGCGCTCCTTGAACATCTATCTCGAGCAAGACTATTTCGCCGTTTTCTACTTGGTCTACAACAAACTCCTTGGGCGTTCCATAGTAATTTGTGTGGACATGTGCATATTCTAAAAACTCATCTTTTTTAATCATATCTTTAAACTTGTCTTTATCTGTAAAAAAATAATTCACACCATCTTCTTCTCCAACTCTAGGATCTCTGGTAGTTGCAGAAATAGAATATATGAGATCATCATTTCTATCTAATAATTCCTTGCATACAGTTCCCTTACCTGTACCTGCAGGTCCAGATACAATAAGTAAAAATCCTTTTGACATATCAAACCACAACCTTTCTATTTAGTTTTGCCACTTCAATCAAATCTATTCCCAATAGTTTCTGGCTGAACAGGGGTTAAGATCACATGTTGGCTATCCATTATTATGACAGCTCTTGTCTTCCTTCCATAAGTTGCATCAATTAAAAACCCCTTATCTCTAGCTTCTTGTATCATTCTTCTAATAGGTGAAGAATCAGGGCTTACCACAGATACTATTCTATTAGCAGATGCTATATTGCCAAATCCTATATTAATTAACTTAACAGCCATTTTCTTCCTCCTCTTTTATTCTATATTTTGTACCTGCTCTCTTATCTTTTCTATGGAAGACTTGATATCTACTACTGCACTTGATATTTCAATATCATTAGCCTTAGATCCAATAGTATTGATCTCTCTGTTCATTTCTTGTATCAGAAAATCTAACTTCCGTCCAACTGTGTCCTCTTCCTTTAAAATATTTTTAAATTGATTTATATGACTTTTAAGTCTTATTAGCTCTTCATTTATATTGCTCTTGTCCGCATAGTATACTAGCTCATGATTTAGTTTTTCTTCATCAATATTCATTTCACTATCCAATAAATCACTTATCCTAGATTTTAATTTCTCCTTGTATTCAACTACAACTAGAGGAGACCTGGCCTCTATTTCTAGCAAGACCTTTTCAATTTCTCCTAAATTTGAAATCATATCTATTTCAAGCTCCCTGCCTTCTCTTAGCTTCATGCTCATAATGTCTTCAATTGCCATTTCAAGCGACTCTTTTACTGCCAACCAAATAGATTCCTCGTCTATTTCTTTTCTCTCAGCTTTGATTATATCTGCTAAAGAAAGTATATTATTTATCCTAATATCTCCACCCAATTCAAGTTCATTATTTATTTTGTCTAGAGACTTCTTATAGCTCCTAGCTAAATCCATATCAATCTTTATATCTAGAGGAGCACCTTCTATATATTCTAAATTTAAGTATATGTCTACTTTTCCTCTGGAAATGTTGTTTTTAATTATTTTTTTTATGCTTTCCTCTAAATAATTCATATGTCTAGGCATCTTTACAGATATATCATTATATCTATGATTAACTGTTTTTATTTCTATTTTCAAATGATAACTACTATCTCTATATTCTCCTCTGCCAAAACCTGTCATACTTTTTATCATTTTTACACCTCTTTTACTAAATTTCAGTTATTAACTTAAGTTAAAATTATAACCCTTAATATTGAATATAGCTAGCATATGTTACAAATTCTTAACAATTGAGTTATATTTTCTCTTACAATATGATATACTTTTATATAATAAGTTTTATTGGAGGAATAAAAATGTCATATGATGGAATAGTAACTAGAGCAGTAGTCGATGAATTAAAAGATAAATTGATTGGTGGAAGAGTAGATAAGGTATACCAACAGGAAAAAGATGAAATTCTAATAAGAATCTACAGTCGAGGAAAGAACTATAGACTTGTTATCTCATCTAGCAGCAATAATCCTAGAATTCATTTAACAGAGTATTCTAAGGAAAATCCACAAGAACCACCTATGTTTTGCATGCTACTTAGAAAACACTTGATAGGGGGGACAGTATTAAATATAGAACAGTCTTCCCTAGATAGGATTGTATTTATAGATATCTCTGCAAAAGATGAGCTAGGTCAATCAACTGAAAATCGAATCGTAGTAGAACTAATGGGAAAGCATAGTAATATGATCCTAATAAATAAGGAAGACGGGATAATCATGGACTCAGTAAAAAGGGTTTATGAAGATATGAGTAGGGTTCGCGAAGTAGTCCCAGGCATAATGTATGAAAGTCCACCAGATCAAGATAAAAAAAATCCATTAGAAGCGAGTAGAGATCATTTCTTTAGCAGTTTAGAAGCTAGCAAGGGGAACTTAAAAATATTTAAGTTTTTTTATTTTAATTATACAGGTCTTAGTCCATTGATTAGTAGAGAATTATGTTTTCAAGCAGCTATTGATATTGATAGAACTATTAACAGTTTAGAAGCTGATGATATAGAGAAGCTATTTCTTGCATTTGAAAGTTTGATGGATAGGCTAAGGTCGAAAAATTATAGTCCTTTGATTTTAATGGATGAAGAAGATAAAATAATTGCCTTTTATGCACTAAATCTAGAGCAATTTGGAGATCTTCACAAGATAGAGATGGATTCAATATCAAAAATATTAGATAAATATTACCATTTAAAAGATAATATTGATAGGATAAAACAAAAATCTAACTCCATAAAAAAATCTATCACAGTAAAACTTGATAGAGCTAAGAGCAAGTTATCAAAGCAAAAGAATGAACTCTTGGAAAGTAAGGATAGAGAAAAGTACAAGGTATATGGAGATTTGATTTCTGCTAATTTGCATGCTATTTCAAGAGGAGTAGATAAGGTAGAACTTGATAATTTTTATGATGAAGATATGGAATCAATAGTTATTCCTTTAAATATCAAGCTCTCTCCAGTCCAAAATGCACAGAGATATTATAAAAGGTATTCCAAGCTTAAAACAGCCTACAATCTACTCTTGAAGCAAATACCTCAAACAGAAAATGAAATAGATTATCTAGAAAATGTAATAACTAGTTTGGAAAACTCAACTGAAGTTTATGAAATTGATGAGATTAAAGAAGAATTAGTAGAAGAAGGGTATTTAAGGGCAGCAAAAAAAAGAAGAAAATCAAGGAAGAGTAAGGTTAGTAAGCCTCATCATTTTTTATCTAGAGACAATATAGATATTTTTGTAGGAAAAAACAATAGACAAAATGATATCCTAACTTTTAAATCATCAAATCGTTCTGATATATGGATGCATGTTCAAAAAATGCCAGGTTCTCATGTGATAATTGCCAGCAATGGTGCTGATATACCAGATACTACACTAGAAGATGGAGCAATTCTTGCTGCTTATTATAGTAAGGCTAGAAGCTCAAATAATGTCAATATCGATTATACTGAGAGAAAAAACGTTAAAAAGCCTAAGGGAGCAAAAGCAGGTATGGTAATCTATAACAATTTTAAAACTATAAATGCAAGCCCAAATAAATCTCATATTAGAAAATTAAAAAAATAATAAAATAATGCTATAGAAAATTTTCTATAGCATTGTTTTATTTAGATTGCTTATCCAATTTACTTAAAATCCCTTTGAAATATTCTGGGACTTCTTGTATAAATTCTAAATATTCTCCTGTCTTAGGATGATCAAATCCTATTTTATATGCATGCAACATCTGCTTATCTAGTCCAAATTTGTTTTTACTATTAGAGTAAACTGGATCACCAACTACTGGATGGTGTATATAAGACATGTGAACTCTTATTTGATGAGTTCTGCCACTTTCAAGCTCTAACTCTAGCAAGGTATAGTCCTCGTATCTATCTATTACAGTATAGTGGGTTCTAGCGGCCTTACTGTTTCTATCAGTAACAGCCATTTTTTTCCTGTTCACTGGGTGTCTACCTATCGGAGCATCTATTGTACCGATGTCTGACTTTACTCTTCCATGAACTAAAGCCCTATAAACCCTTTTTACATCTCTTTTTTTTAAGCTATCAGACAAATTCCTATGACTTACATTATTCTTAGCTACCATGATTAAACCTGATGTATCCTTATCAAGTCTATGAACTATTCCTGGCCTAATAAATCCATTTATAGAAGATAGGTTGGAAATATTAAAAAGCAAGCTATTAACTAAGGTTCCACTTAGATTTCCAAAGGCTGGATGTACTACCATATCCTGAGGCTTGTTAACTATTACCAGATCATCATCTTCATAGACAATATCTATAGCTATGTCCTCTGCTACAGCTTCTATTTTTTTAGGCTCTGGAATTTGAACCTCTATCATATCTCCATTTTGGACCTTGTAGCTTGATTTAAGTTTTTTTCCATTAACTAGTATAAGACCATCTTGTATAAGTTTTTTAACATAAGACCTAGATAAGTCCTTGCAACTTAAGGCAACAAAATAATCTAATCTCTCCGCTTTTTCACTTTCAACTCTAATTATTTTCTTCTCCATTATATTTACAAGACCTCTCTAAATTGCTTGTTTATCAAACAATATAAGTATAATTATAATCATAGTACCCGCAACAATAGACATGTCAGCAATATTAAATACAGGGTATTCGTATGCATTTAGAAGTCTAAGACTTATAAAATCTACTACATAACCAAGTCTAATTCTATCTATTAAATTTCCTAAAGCTCCTCCGAGTAGGAGAGCTGTACCTATCTTCATATATATATTTAACTGTTCATAGTATTTAAAAAGAAAAAAAGAAATAACAAGGACAACAAAAAGAGTTATCACTATAAAAAAGATTTTTTTATCCTTTAAGATACCAAATGCAGCACCATAATTTTCAACATATATTAATTTAAAAAAGTCTGGTATAATTATATTTGGCCTTTTTCCTTTTAAATTTATTATTGCTAAATATTTTGTCAGCTGGTCTATAGCAATTATAAAAACCGATAAAATAACACTCACTTTCCTACCTCCCAATATGTAATTTTAGATTAAAGAAGAAAAAAAGAGGCTATCATGCCTCTAAATTATCATCATCATCTAAAAAGTCTTCCTCTTCTTCACTTGACTCAACCCTTAAATCATCTCTCGCATTGCTTTCTATTTCAAAGTCATCATAAAAATCTTCTAATGAATTAAGTTGAGCGATAAGAAATGATTCATATCTTAATTTGAAAACTGATAGTTCTTTTTTAAACTGCTCATATTCTCTATTTATATTTTCAACTTCAGCTAAAGTATCATTTAATCTATTTTTAGACTCCAGCTCAGCTTCTTCTAATATCAAGTTTGCCTTTTGCCTAGCTGATTTTGTAACTTCATCTGCTGTTGTTTGAGCAACTACCAAGGTGTTTTTCAAAGTCTCTTCCAGATTGTTGTATTGCCTGATTTGATCAGATAAAACACCTATCTTATCTTTTAGCTCTACATTTTCTCTGTAAAGCTTCTCATAATCAGTGTTGATAAAGTCTAAGTATCCATCAACATCTTTGGCCCTATAGCCTATCACTGTTTTTTTAAATTCTTTGTTTTGTATATCTAATGGTGTAATCATCTACTTCACTCCATTTAAATTAATATTCTTATAATAGCTTTTATATTGTTTTTCTTGGTAAATCCTCCAACTGAATGTAAGCTTGACCTGCCAAAACCTTTTACAGATATCATATCTCCTTCATTTATTTCAAAGGATGCCTTATCTATTAGCTGCCAGTTAACTTTTACTTTGCCAGATTTAATTATTTTCATACTGTTGCTCCTAGACAAATTGTAAGCAGCGCTGATATAGCTGTCTAGTCTAAGAGAAGAAACAGTCTTGAAAACTTCCTTGTAATCTAGCTCCACTGGAAGCAGATCGTCTATTGAAGTCTCCCTTATATCTACATTCTTGTTTCCGACCTTGCTTAAGTTTAAAATTATAAAGTCAGATATTTCTCTTTTGCATATAATATCGGCATAGTTTTCATGTAGCAAAATATCTCCTATTTTATTTCTACTTATGCCAAGATTCATCAATGCACCTAAAAAGTCTTTGTGAGTTAAAGCTAATGTATCACCTTTAACTCTTAATACTTTAATATCATCTTCGCTTAGATCGTTCATATAATAAGGAAATATGGTAATTACTTTTCTCTCTGAATCCTCTAGACCGCCATATTCTTTGTAGCTCAATTCATCAAATTTGTTTAATATGGAACTTGCTAAAGACCTTTCATAGGGATCGAGGAAATCTGTTGATTCTTCAATATGGCTTCTCCTTACAATTTCAATTTTATCAAGGATTCTCCTCATTTTAATTTTCTTTTCAGTTTCTTTTATATGATCAAAACTATCTTCTATTCCAAAAGACATATACTCACCATCTATATCAGAACCCTATAAGCTATACTAGCAATTAACCGTAAGATAATAATTGCTAGTATAGGTGAAAAATCAAACATTCCTGTATTTATTCCAGTCTTTGCAATTATTCGTCTTGCTGGACCTAGTATGGGTTCTGTCAAGTCATATACAAAAGTTGAAATAATTCCTCTGCCACCAATATTTAAAAAGGACATAATAATCCTCACCAAAATTAACAGCTCAATTATGTTGATTAGTGAAATGATAGCCCTGTAAAGTAATACCATCTATAATATCTACTCCTTTTCTACCAAGAGAATATACCCTTGTTTTTAATTTGATCTTTTAAACCATCAATTTCAACGGTATCTGGAGCAAATATAAATATATCTTTTGTAACTTTTTGAATATTTCCTTCCATTGCATATATTCCACCATTCACAAAATCAAAAATCTGCTTTTTAATTCCTATTTCTAATTGCTCTAAGTTTACAATGACTGTTTTTCTTGCTTTTAAATCATCAATTATTCCAGGTGCTTCGTCATAGCTAAGAGGCTCATGTACTACAATTTTCATACTAGCATTAGTATGCATGTTAATAACTTTATTAGCTTTTTTAGATTTAACTAATTTTGAAGATACTTCAGTATCATAATCTTCCTCATAATAATCATCGTACATTTCTTCTTCATCTAAGTCTTCTATCCCAATAAAATATTTCAATTTACTTATTGCATTGCTCATCTTTATACCTCCTAATAGTTTCTATCTCCAAAAATTGCCCTTCCGACTCTTACAATATTGGCTCCCTCTTCAATAGCTATTTCATAATCATTTGTCATGCCCATTGAAAGATATTCCATTGAAATTCCTTTGTAGTTTTTATCTTTGATAGTCTCTCTTAACTTATAAAGTTCTCTAAAGACTTCTCTTAATCTATCTTCATCCTCAATATGTGGTGCCATGGTCATAAGACCCCTTACTTTTATATTATCCATATCTAATATAGACTCTATAAAAGGCAGCACTGCTTCTGTTTTAAGTCCAAATTTTGTCTTCTCTTCAGATACATTTACTTGTATCAAAACATCTGTAACTATATTCTCTCTTTTAGATCGTTTATTTAGCTCTTTAGCAAGTGACGGCCTATCCAGTGAGTGAATAAGTTTTACCTTTCCAACTAGATCCTTTGCCTTGTTACTTTGAAGGTGGCCTATCATATGAAAATTTGCTGATTCATCTACTTTGCCAATTTTAGATTCTAATTCCTGAACTCTGTTTTCTCCAATGTTTTTTGCTCCACACTTTATTGCTTCGTTTATTCTTTCTACATCTACAGTTTTAGTTACTGCTACAAGTTGAACATCTTCTCCTGATCTTCCTGATCTAGATAGGGCATTTTCTATATTCTCAACAACTGTAGATAAGTTTTTTTCAATTGATATTTTGATCACCTCCCATGCTAGTTTACAATATCGCCTTCTTTTATGCCTGTCTTGTTTAAAACTAATTCGTCAAATATACTTATTGTCTTTATACCCTCTGAATCTTTTTCTAAATATACAGTAGAGTTTTCATCACCTGTTTTAATGTAAACATACTCTCCAACTTGCTTTACTTGAAAAATAGGTTTAAATTCAACTATTCCACCCTTGTTTTTAACATAAACTCCTTCTTGCCCATCTTTATCTCTGATTGATTTTTTAGGTATCTTTAATACATCTTCTTCACTCTTTATTAATTCTACCTCAGATACTCTCTTATTATAAAACTTATACATCTGAGTGTCAAACTTCAGTACTACTACAGCCTTATCATCATTTTCATTTATCTTGATAATATTTCCCTTTAGATTTGAATCCTCATCATTTATTTTAATTTTAACATTTTGATTTATGTCTAAATCTTTAATGTTTTCTGCATCATCTATTTTAATTGCTATATACCACTCAAATTCGTCTAATAACTTGTATATTGGCTCTCCCATAGATACTTCCATATCTTCTTGAATTTGGTTTTCATTTACTTCTATTTCTTTTAGGTAATCCTTGCTATCAAGTTTTTCATAGCTATATTTTTCAAATTCAAATGGTAGATAAACGGTCTCGTAACCATCTAATAGATATGATACTATACCTCCATTTTGAGTGTGATATTTTACATTTTGTGTATTTATTTCTTGAGCTATTTTTTCTCTTCTATCCTTTAAATTTTCTATGCTTGTACTGGATATATAATCTGAAGATTCTTTATTATATTTTTCTACATCGTATAAGGATAGTTCTTCTTTTATAAGATTCATGTCTTTATAGTCTTCGTTTTTTATTTTGCTTTGAATCTCTTCTATCTTTTCTCTTCTTAATTCCTGCAAATTTTCTTTATTACTTTCTAAAGTATTGACTTCAGCCTCAGATTCTTCTAAAGATGAAATAGCTCTATCTATTTCTATCAATTCTCTTTCAAGAGAAGAACTTTCCTTTAGGCTTCTAATACTGACTACCTCAGTTCCCGCACCCACTCTAGAACCTTCTTTTGCTGTTTTTTTCAAGAGGCCTTCTGTGGCTGACTCTACAATTTTTTCACTTCTTATAAAAAAAGCCTCTCCCGAAATAGATTCTACAAGTAATTCTCTATTTGGCAGCGTTGTTTTCAATCCTCCTGTAATTATATTGAGTATAGGTTTCAAAAACAAGTATAATATCAAAAACAATATTATAAAACTTACTATTTTTTTTCTTCTTCTTTTTCTTTGTGTCCGAGTATATGACAATTATACCATCCTCAATATAACTATAATATTATTTAAAAAACTTTCCATATTTGCTAGTTACCTTCAATCTAAATATATTCTCCACACTAAATAACTTGATTTCATCATTATTTGTAACTATCATTATCTTGTTTTCTTTTTTCTTTGCGCCTATTAATGTACCACTATATTTTCTTTTACCCTTAGTAATTAATTTTATTTCGTCTCCGGATTTCATTCTATTGCCATCCAGTACAAATTCTTTTATATCAGTTTCATCTATATGCTCTTGGGTTACAGATTTTTTGTCTATGAGTATAATATTTCTCTTAAGATATACTTTTTCTTTTAAGGTAACAAATATATATCCAAAACAAGTCACAATAAACAACATAATGAATATATTATACAAAAAATCAAACAATTCTCCACCTCCATATAACATATAGAACATTATAACACAGTATAGTGGTATTTAAAACCTTCCGCATACAAATATATTTAGTATTTATAATAATTGATCCTAAATTTTATCTGATCAATATAGCCTCAAATCGAGCTTATAGTGAAATCTACTTATATTTAGTGGCCTACCACTTACAAACCCTTTCATCTAATACAACAACATCTTCCATTTCATGTTTCTTTTCCCTCAACATTAAATTTGAAACTGATTTCTCTACATCAGCTTCACTATACAACAAATTATACAATTCAGATGTAATCGGCATTTCTATTCCATGTTTTTCAGCTAATTTGTAGGCTGATTTAGTGGTTTTCATACCCTCCACTACCATGCCCACTTCTTCTATAGCGTCTTCAATCTTATATCCTTCACCTATTAATATCCCTGCTCTTCTATTTCTACTGTGCATGCTGGTGCATGTAACTATTAGATCACCTACACCAGAAAGCCCAGAGAAGGTCTCTGATCTAGCCCCAAGAGCTACTCCTAGCTTGGACATTTCAAATATCCCTCTTGTCATTATTGCAGCCTTTGTATTGTCTCCAAATTTTAATCCATCTGATATTCCTGCACCAAGAGCAATTACATTCTTTAAAGAACCTCCAAGTTCTACTCCTATCACATCAGGATTTGTATATACTCTAAATTTCGGTGTTATAAACATCTCCTGTATGTACTCCGCTACCTTTTTGTTTTCTGAAGCAGAAACAACTGTTGTTGCCATGTTTTTTGAAACCTCTTCTGCATGTGAAGGTCCAGACAGTACTGCATATTTATTATCTGGCAATATTTCTCCAACTATTTGAGAAATTCTAAGCAGGCTCTCATTTTCAATTCCCTTAGATACATTTACAATTATTTGATCTTTACTTATAAATTGTTTTGCAGACTTTAATACTTGTCTAACTCCATGAGTTGGTACTGATATCAAGACTACATCTTTATTAGCAATGGTACGCTCAATATCATCACTTACATTCAGGTCTTCTGGAAACAATGCATGAGGAAGATATTTTTCATTGTAGCCTGTTTTCCTTATTTGATCAATTTGATCTTTTCTTCTCATCCACATGTCTACACCATAGTTCTTATTTGCTAAAAGTATGGCTAGGGCAGTACCCCAGCTTCCTCCACCTAATACCCCTATACTTTTTTCCACTTAAGACACCTACCAATCTTTATTTTTGTTTCAAAATTTTAATTTGTTTTCACTTCCATCTAAAAGCCTTTTTATATTGCTCCTATGCTTGAATATAGAAGATACTGCCAATATCAAGGTTGTATAGAACAAGTAGCTACGAGTAGTTCCTAGTAAGATAAGGCTTATTAATGGAGCAAAAAACGATCCTACTAATGATCCTAAACTTACATATTTAGTAAAAACAATTACAATTATTCCTAATGCAAGTACTATTAATCCAAGCTTCCAATTTAAGCTAATAAGGACCCCAACTGATGTAGCTACTCCCTTGCCACCTTTGAATTTCAATAAAACAGGCCAATTATGACCAAGTACAACAAATATTGCTCCAATATATCTTCCTTCTTCTCCCATCAGATAATATCCAATTAATACAGCAAATACGCCCTTTGCTATATCTAATGCAAGGGTGAGTATTCCAATTTTTTTGCCAAACACTCTTAAAGCATTAGTAGTCCCTGCATTTCCACTTCCATATTTTCTTATGTCTTTTTTCATAAAAAATCTACCTAAAAAATAAGAAGGGGAAAAGTTTCCTATTAGATAAGATACAATAATAGTTAAAATAACTTTCATAGTTACTCACCTTTTTCTCTAAAACTAATTTGTATAGGTACACCGTCAAAACCAAAGTGATCTCTAATTTGATTTTCTAAATATCTAACATAGGAAAAGTGCATTAGTTCCTTATCATTTATAAATATAACAAACTTTGGTGGCTTAACGGATACCTGCGTTCCATAGTAAATTCTCGCTCTTTTACCCTTGTCGCTTGGTGGTTGATTCATAAGGACTGCTTGATTTATTATATCATTCAATACTCCTGTTTTAATTCTTAGATTATAATTGTTATTTACAAGATTAATCATTTGAAGAAGCTTGTTTACTCTTTGGCCTGTAAGAGCTGATATAAATACAATAGGAGCATATATAATAAATCCTAATTTTTCCCTTATATCCTTGGTAAATTCATTTACAGTTTGTGTATCCTTATCTATTAAATCCCACTTATTTACGGCAATGATCATTCCCTTGCCATTGTCATGGGCATATCCTGCTATTTTTGTATCTTGTTCAGTAATTCCTTCAAGCGCATCTATTACAAGTACGCAAATATTTGATCTATCAACTGCTGCTAGTGTTCTTACAACTGAATACCTCTCTATATCCTCATATATTTTCTTTTTCCTTCTCAGTCCAGCTGTATCGATGAAT
Source organism: Tissierellaceae bacterium (assembly GCA_029264075.1). Taxonomy (GTDB): domain Bacteria; phylum Bacillota; class Clostridia; order Tissierellales; family Tissierellaceae; genus JARICQ01. The sequence continues at coordinate 11,982 of JARICQ010000128.1, forward strand.
ATATATCTTTGATCATCATAGTCAACATAGGAGTCTACTGCATCCCTGGTAGTTCCTGGAATATCTGTGACTATAACTCTCTCTTCACCTAGTATGTTATTTATAAGGGATGACTTACCTACATTAGGTTTACCTATAAGGGATACCTTGACTATATCCTCATCGTATTCCGTATCTCTCTCTTTAGGAAAATTTTTGACTAGTTCATCTAACAAGTCTCCTAGACCTAAACCTTGTTCTGCAGATATGGCCATCGGTTCTCCTAGACCTAGTTCGTAAAATTCATAGATATTATCTATTTTATTCAAACTATCAATTTTGTTACATGCTATTACAACCCTTTTTCCAGATTTTCTTAAGATTTCACCAACTTCTTTATCTATTTCATTTATTCCTTCTTTTCCATCTACAACAAATAAAATTACATCTGCTGTATCTATTGCTACCGCTGCCTGTTTTTTGATATTGGTCATTATTATTTCTTCATTGCTTGGTTCAAGTCCACCTGTGTCAATAACAGTAAAATAGTTTCCTAGCCATTCTCCCTCAGCATATATTCTATCTCTAGTGACTCCTGGTGTATCTTCAGTAATCGCAATTCGCCTACCAATTATCTTATTAAACAGAGTAGATTTGCCTACATTTGGTCTTCCAACAATACATACTACTGCCCTATTCATATTATCACCTCTAATTTATTATTTTATGGATTAAATCTTTTCCCTCAACCTCAGATATTGTTACAGGAACATTCAACTGATTTCTTAGATCAGATATGCTTAAATCATCTAAGAATACTTCTTCATCACCCTTCATCATACTTCTTGGGATTATTATCTCATCTACATCTTCATATTTAGAGAGTTGAAGAATTAAATCCCCTCCACTAACAAGTCCTGAAACTGTTATGGTATGACCTAAAAAATTGTTAATTATTGGAACAACCCTTATACTTACATTTTTAAACTCAAGCATTATCTTATCTGCAAGTCCTCTCATGAAGTTTTCTGCTAAAGTTCCTGTAGCTATTATAACACTCTTTTCACCGATCTCTAGCTCGGAGTATTTATTTAGTTCAAAGTCAACTTCGTCTTCTAAAGATTTCATCAGACCTACTCCATTTTCGAGCTGAGGAAATCGCTCATATTTTTCTGTAGAAGGCAATCCTCTTCCTGCAAGGACATAAAACTCATCGCTTAAAAATACAAATCGTGTTCCTAAGCTTTCTAAATATTCATTTTGTTTAGCTTCAATATAATCTAGTACTTTATTCGACAAGTCTTTATCGAAGATATCTACTTTTTTTAGATTCTCCCTATATTTTGTAATTCCAATAGGAACCACTGCAACAGACTTGACAGTTGGATGTAATCTTCTTAAGTCTTCTAATGTTCTCTCTAGCTCTTCTCCATCATTGATACCTGGGACCAATACTATTTGACAATTAACTGCAAGCCCTGCCTTGTGAAATCTTTTAAGTATACTGTAAAGTTTTCCAGCATTTTTGTTTCTCAACATCTCAATTCTCAAATCTGGATTTGTAGTGTGTACACTGATATTTATTGGACTTAGTCTATATTCTATTATCCTATTTATTTCATCATCACTCATATTTGTTAGAGTGATGAAATTTCCCTGAAGAAAAGAAAGCCTTGAGTCATCATCTTTAAAGTATAAGGTCTCTCTCATGTTTTCTGGGAGCTGGTCTACATAGCAAAATATACATTTATTGCTGCAAGATTTAGCCTTGTCTATAAGTGAATTTGCAAAGGCTATACCTAAATCTTCGTCAAATTCTTTTTCTATTTCAAATTCCCAGATTTCACCATCTTTTTTTTCTATAGCTACGAGGACTTGGTTATCAGATATTAAATACTTATATTCAAGTATATCCTTTATAGGCTTTCCATTGATAGATACCAATACATCTCCTATTTCAAGGCCTATCTCTTCTGCTATACTGTCTTTATAAATTTCTTCTATTATGTTTTTATCTTCATTTATGTTTTTTAATTCCATATTGCACCTCTTTTGCTTTCTATTACATACTATTTGATCATAGAATATAGTTTATGTAAATACAAAGCCCACAGAAATATCTGCAGGCTGATCTCTACTTACTTGTATAAAGGATATCTTTCACATAGATTAGATACCATTTGCTTAATCTTATCTAAATCTCTATCATCTTCAACAGCCAAGGTGATTATTTTGGCAATTTCCTTCATATCATCTTCCTTCATTCCCAAAGTTGTTACAGCAGGAGTACCTATTCTAACGCCTGAAGTTACAAATGGTGACTCAGGATCAAAAGGAATCGTGTTTTTATTTGTCGCGACACCCACATCCTCTAACAGTGACTCAGCTACTTTTCCAGTTAAGCCCTTGCTTCTTACATCTATAAGGACCAAGTGATTATCTGTACCACCTGATACAATCCTAAAATCATTCTTCTTAAGTTCCTCTGCAAGTGCTTTTGCATTTTTAATTACTTGTTCTTGATAGGTCTTAAAATCGTCTTTCAATGCTTCACCAAAACTAACAGCCTTGGCAGCTATTATATGCATTAGTGGGCCACCTTGTATGCCTGGGAAGATTGCCTTATCAATAGCTTTTGCATGTTCTTCTTTACAAAGAATAGCTCCACCCCTAGGTCCTCTAAGTGTTTTGTGAGTGGTAGTAGTTACAAAGTCTGCATATGGTACTGGGCTTTGGTGAAGGCCAGCTGCTACAAGACCTGCTATGTGAGCCATGTCAACCAACAAGTATGCTCCTACCTCATCTGCTATTTCTCTAAACTTTTTAAAGTCAATCTCTCTTGAATAAGCACTGGCACCAGCTACTATCATCTTTGGCTTTTCCTCTATTGCTATTTCTCTTACTTTTTCATAATCTATTTTTTCACTTTCCTTATCTACGCCATATGGGACGAAATTGTAATATACACCAGAAATATTAACAGGGCTTCCATGGGTTAAATGTCCTCCTTGAGATAAGTTCATTCCTAAGACCTTGTCGCCTGGCTCTAAGAATGCGAAGTATACTCCAAGGTTTGCATTTGACCCAGAGTGGGGCTGAACATTTGCATGGTCTGCTCCAAATAGTTCTTTAAGTCTATCTCGAGCCAAGTCTTCAGCCATATCAACGATTTCACAACCACCATAGTATCTCTTGCCTGGATAACCTTCAGCATATTTATTTGTTAAATAGCTTCCTGCAGTTTCTAATACAGCCTTGCTTACAAAGTTTTCTGAAGCAATTAATTCAATATGTCTTCTCTCCCTAGCAAGCTCCATATCTACAATTTTCATCATTTCAGGATCTGCATTCTTTAAATTATTAAAATTCATATTAAAACTCCCTCCAATTTTATTATTAAACACTTAACTTATTACAAAAAAGATATATAATATAATTAATTGTTTTTAGACTATCTAATACTATTATATAGTTATATACTAATATTTACAAGATTATTTATATAGGTGGAGATTAAATGAATAATTCTATGATTAAGAGCAAGGAAGAAGCTAAAAAACTATTGATACTTGCATCACTAGCTGGTCAAATAATGTTAAAGAGTGGTGCTGAAACATATAGGGTAGAAGATACTGTAACAAGAATATGCAAGGCTAAAGATAATATTAAGTTTGCAGAGGCTTTTGTAATACCTACTGGAATATTTATTTCTATAGAATATGGTGATGATTTAATGACATATATAAAAAGAATTAAATCAATATCCATCGATTTACATAGGATAGACCTAGTCAATGAGTTTTCTAGAAAATTTACAACAGAAAATTTAGATATAGAAAATAGTATAAGCGAATTAAAATCAATAAAAAAACATATAGCCTATAAAGAAGTTTTTAAAAATTTTTTTGGAGCGTTTTCATGTGGTTTTTTTGCCTTGCTATTTAAAGGAAATGTAGGTGATGCTTTTGGAAGTTTCCTATCTAGCTTTGTAGCACTATCTACCCTAAGTAAATTTTCAAAATACAAGATTACTTTTTTCTTAGACAATATCATAGGATCATCTATTATGTCTGCACTGTCTATCTTTTTTTTATATTTGGGTCTTGGTCAAAATTTAGATATAATGATAATAGCTTCTATTATGTGTTTGGTGCCAGGTGTCGCTATTACCAATGCCGTTAGAGATACTATTTCTGGTGATTATCTATCTGGGCTATCTATTGGAATGGAGGCAGTTTTTTCAGCCTTATCTATAGCACTAGGTGTAGGCATAGTACTTAGTATTTATTCAAAGGGAGTGTTTTAAATGGATTTGATAAAGGAACTAATTTTTTCTGGAATTTCTACAGTTGGCATAGCCATTCTCTTTCGCTCACCTAAGAAAACTCTTTTTTTTGCTGGTTTAGTAGGGACTGCTGCTTGGGGTGTTTTTTCTGTTACTTTGGATGCATGGGCTAATATTGTAACATCTTCTTTTCTAGCTGCTCTTACTGTTGGGATACTTGGAGAATATTTTGCAAGACACAAAAAAAACCCAGCTACCCTTTATGTTGTTCCAGGGATTGTACCCCTAGTACCAGGAGCTGGGATGTATTATACAATGCTTTTTCTTATTGAAAATGATTATAACGCTGCAATAGCAAAGGGTTCAGAAACATTTTTTATTGCGGCTGCTATATCAATGGGGATAATTGTATCTTCTTCCTTTTCAAGATCTATTAAAAGAATTAAATCTTAGTATTAATTTTGTTTGGTATATTTAACCATTATATCCACTAGTTCATCTAAATCATCATCATTTTTGCTATTAATCAGATATTCTTTTATGCATTCTTTAATATAGTTCTCTAGTATAAGGCCCCCTGCACTATTTAGGGCAGACCTAGCTGCTGAAACTTGAATTAATATATCTCCACAAAATTGTTCTTCTTCCACCATTTTTTGTATGCCTTTTATCTGCCCTTCTATTCTTCTAAGCCTTTTTATCACAGCTTCTCTATCGCCCATACTATGCCTCTTTTCTATATAATCTTTGTCATTACAATAGTATTGTTTTCTTTTTTGCCAAATGCCTTATCGAACAGCCTTACAAGAAAATATCCAAATGCAAGGCAAACTACTCCCAATAGAAAGCTCATAGGCTCGTAATTTTCCATGCCCATATTTTGAAATGTTTTAATCCCGAAAAATATACCTCCTAGCATAAAAGCAAATGGAAGAAAATATACTATCATCGTTAATTTCAAAATATCTCCTGTTTTCCCTTTTATTTCAACCCTATCTCCTACCTGGGCATTTATATTGTTTTTAAGGACAATAAGATGGCCAGGAGTGTCACAGCTGCTAGCGCAACCTTTGCAATTGTCTCCGCAGGCAGACATTCTTTTAACTTCTATTTCTGCCATATCATCATATATATTTTTAATTACTCCTACTTGTTCCAATTTTGGCACCTCCTAGTACAATATCTTTAACTACTTCAGATGCTGTTATAAATCCCGCCACTGAAGGAACAAATGAAACACTGCCTGGTATAGCTTTTCTAAGGTTTTCATTTTCCATATTTACTAAAAGAGGAAATTCTTCTGAATAAACTACTTTCAAACTTTCTAATTCCCTTCTTTTAAGCTCTCTTCTCATAACCCTGGCAAGTGGACAAATTTTTGTTTCATATATATCAGCAACCCTAAACATAGTTGGATTTAATTTGTTACCTGCGCCCATAGAACTAATGATATTGATTCCCCTACTTTTACATTCCATGATTAAATCAATTTTTGAAGATACCAGATCAACTGCATCGATTACATAATCATAATCATTAAATAAAAGAAGATCTCTATTATCTTTATTGTATTTTTCCTTGTAGATAACTACCTCTACATTTGGGTTTATTGATAGTATTCTATCCTTCATGGCATCAACCTTATACATTCCAATAGTATCTTGACTAGCGTGTACTTGTCTATTTATATTTGTTATATCTATTATATCATAATCTATCAATATAATTCTACCGATACCTGTCCTTACAAGACCTTCAACTGCAAAAGATCCAACACCACCAATTCCAAACACCGCAATGCTAGATTTTTCAAGCCTTTCCATGCCTTCTTTTCCCAATAAAAGCTCAGACCTTTGAAAATATTCACTCATCTAATTTCTCTTTTCTTCTTTTTCTATATTTAGATTTATATGAATTTCCTCAAGCTGTTTTTCAGAAACACTTGTTGGTGCTTTTGTTAAGATGCAAGTTGCAGATTGAGTTTTTGGAAAAGCTATCACATCTCTTATGTTTGATGTATTTGCAAGAAGCATGACAAGTCTATCAAATCCATATGCAATTCCACCATGAGGTGGTGTTCCAAATTTAAATGCCTCAAGTAAAAATCCAAATTTTTCTAATGTTTCTTCTTCAGTTAGTCCCAAGGCCTTAAACATTTTCTTTTGGAGCTCTGAATTGTTTATTCTAATACTACCTCCGCCTATCTCATCTCCATTGATCACTATATCATAGGCTTTAGCCCTTACCTTCTCAGGCTCTGTCTCAAGTAGATCTATATCTTCATCCATAGGATGAGTAAATGGATGATGTTTTGCAACATATCTGTCTTCTTCTTCATCAAATTCAAAAAGTGGAAATTCAGTTATCCAAAGAAGATTAAGATCTTCGTCACTTAGAAGATCTAATCTCCTAGCAAGTTCATTTCTAAGATTTCCCAAACTACTTTGTACAGTAGCTAAATTGTCAGCTACAAAGAGAAGCAGATCCCCTTCTTTTGCATCAAGTTTTTCTATTATAGCTTGAAATTCATCTTCAGTTAAAAACTTTTTAATAGGTGATGTGATTCCTTCATCTGTCAGCTTGATCCAAGCAAGTCCTTTGGCTCCGTAAGTCTTAGCATATTCTTCTAATGAAGATATATCTTTTCTAGTAAATTTATCTCCATATCCTTCTACATTTATACCCTGAACCGAGCCACCCCTATCAATAGTTCCGCTAAATACTTTAAATTCACTTTCACTCACTATATCTGAAATATCTTTTAATTCAAAAGCAAATCTTAAATCTGGTTTATCAACTCCAAACCTCTCCATAGCTTCCTTATATTTCATCTGTTTAATTGGTAGTTCAATTTCAACTCCCTTTAATTCCTTGAATATCTGGTATATAAGTTTTTCATTTATAGCTAATACATCTTCAACTTCAACAAAGCTCATTTCTATGTCTACCTGTGTGAATTCAGGTTGTCTATTAGCCCTTAGGTCTTCATCTCTAAAGCATTTAACTATTTGGTAGTACCTATCCATGCCTGCGACCATCAAAAGCTGTTTCATTAGCTGTGGGGACTGTGGGAGGGCATAAA
>JARICQ010000168.1 GCA_029264075.1 Tissierellaceae bacterium
ATGTCATGGTTGAAAGTTCAAAGAACGGAACTATAAAAATTGGAGATCTATTAGATTTTGAAATTGGAAATACTAGTGCTAGCCTAGGAGAAGATGAAATTGATATAAATTACGAGCCTATAATATATAAGGAGAACACTTATATGGCTCTTGATAGTTTGAAACTAGCCTTATCCGAAAATTACGAATTTGTTGGAGATGAAAATTCTATTGAACTAGTCTCTAAGAGAACAAGTAGAAAAGATAGTCTTGAAAAACCAACTGCAGAAGAAGATTCGGATGCTGAGGCTATAGAAAGTGAAGGAGATTTCCCTATCTATCTTGTTTATATCTTTTTAGCTATTGTTTTAATAGCGGCCCTATATATTTTCAATAAAAAGAAGAGAAAATAAGAGATTCTCTAATCTTCTTAAAGATTTTTTTAGAATGCTAATATTTTGTTTTAGATTGCGGATTTAGGGATTAAATGATAAAATGGTTGTATAAATACAAGGAGGAGAGAAAATGAAAGACTATGGCGTTTTTGATGTATTGGGTCCAATTATGGTAGGCCCATCAAGCTCTCACACTGCAGGCGCTGCAAGAATTGGAAAAGTTGCTAAAGAAATAGTAGATAGTGATTTCAAAAAAGTGATTTTTTATTTGCATGGTTCTTTTGGAAAGACTTATCAAGGTCATGGAACTGACAAGGCATTAGTTGCAGGCATACTAGGTATGGAGCCTTCTGATGAAAAGCTTAAGGACTCTTTTGAGATAGCCAAGAAAAAAGATATTGATTTTGAATTTATAGAGGCTGATCTTGGATACCACCATCCAAATACTGTTAAGATATTATTTGAATTTGAAGATACAGAAGATATATATGTAATAGGATCTTCTATAGGTGGCGGAAATATATTAATTACAGATATAAATGGCAATGAAGTTGAATTTAGTGGTGACTATCCTACTATACTTTTAAAATATAAGGATCAAAAGGGTGTAATTTCTCGCATAAGTTCTATACTTGCTAGCAATGAGATAAATATTGCCACTATGAAAGTTACTAGAGAAGAAAATATTGCTACAATGGTAGTCGAAGCCGATTCTAATATAGATAAGCAGGTAATTGAAGATGTTGAAAAATTAGATGAGGTAATATATATGAAGGCTATCAATCCAATTGAGAGGTGATTTAATGTTTAATAGGGCTGAAGAACTATTAGAACAATGTAAAAACAAAAATATTTCCATTTCTAAACTAGTAATAGAAAAAGAAATGAAAGAGGGAAAAATTTCTTATTCTGATTTGATGGAAAAAATGAATGATACTTTAGATACAATGAAAGAATCCTCTTCTTCTGCCTTAGAGACAGCTATTCCATCTATCAGTGGTTTGACTGGTGGAGATTCTGAAAAAGTAGAAAACTATAGAAAAAGTGGAAAATCCCTTAGTGGAAACTTGATGATATCTGCAATGGCAAAGGCCTTGTCTACTTCTGAAGTCAATGCTTCAATGGGTAGAATAGTTGCTGCTCCTACTGCAGGCGCATCTGGTATCTTGCCAGCATCACTTATCACGGCAGGAGGCAAACTAGATTCTACTGATGAGGAAATAATACTTGGACTTTTTACAGCTGCTGGAATTGGAGAAATAGTTGCAAAGAATGCCACTATCTCTGGTGCCGAGGGTGGCTGCCAGGCTGAGTGTGGAGTAGCTGCTGCTATGGGCGCTGCTGCTATAGTTGAGATGGCAGGTGGCAGTCCAGAAGAGTCTATCCATGCTGCATCATTTGCCCTCATAAACATAATGGGTCTAGTATGCGATCCAGTAGCTGGACTTGTTGAATATCCCTGTGCTCTTAGAAATGCTTCTGGAGTAGTCAATGCACTTACTTCTGCTGATTTGGCTCTTGCTGGTGTAAAATCATTGGTTCCCTTTGATGAGGTCGTTGATGCTATGTTTGAAGTTGGAAAGATGATGCCAGAGTCACTTAGAGAAACTGCACTCGGAGGACTTGCTACTACTCCAACTGGACAGGCTATAAATAGGAGGATCAAACATTGATAAAAGATGAAATCAGAGCTGTATTATTAGGAGAATTGGACAAGGAATATATAAAATTTCATAGAAAACCTTTAGAAAAGTTCATTTATAGTGAAGATTTTGAGCTTGTTTTAGATGAGTATACAAAAGACAGAGATTTTTCTGTCTTTTCTTTGTATCATCTGTTTTATGACCTAGTCTCGCCAATTCATTCATCTAGTAAATCGGAATGGTTTATGGATGTATATAAATGGGCTGTAAGTAAATCCTTCCCAGATAAATATAATTTAAAAGAAGACCCAGTATTGGAATCTTGCTATAAGTTTTATCTAAATTTGATAGCTTCTCTAACTTCTAATTTAAGGGGAATAAAAGAAACGGATTTTATAAAAGATTATCCTATTTCCTTTTTAAATTTAGAAGAAGAAAAATATTTAAATCCTTCAAATGAATATTTTAATTTCAAATCTAAATATAAGGACTTATATATCCATCAAGTAATGTATCTAGATCAATTAATTACCGGTCACAATACCTTGGACCATGTAATAGGCGTAAACTATGTCAGCCTCAACATAGCTCGCCAGCTCAAGGCTCTTGGACTTCCTGTTGATCTTGGAACTGTGGTAGGTGCCAGCCTAGGTCATGATATAGGTAAGTACGGGGTTCTGGAAGAGGATATGAAAAGAGTCCCCTATCTTCATTACTATTATACTGAATATTGGTTTGAAAAATTCAATCTTGAAACCATAGGACATATTGCTACAAATCACTCAACCTGGGACTTGGAACTTGAGGCTCTCCCTTTAGAGTCGCTGATACTTATATATTCAGATTTTCGTGTGAAAAATAAGGTTGAAAATAATAACTATAATATGCATA
>JARICQ010000078.1 GCA_029264075.1 Tissierellaceae bacterium
CTTCCAAGGCCCCTGTAATAGCAGGAAGCATGGCTGCTACAAGCAGAGGATTGACTCCTACAGCTGCTAAGGCCCCTATTATTCCCGTTCCAAATATAGCTATTTGTGAAGATCCAGGTAGTATCATCCCTAAGAATGTTGTAAATATAGGAAAGAATATAACTAGTTGTAATTTGGTCATATTAAAGGAATCTACATATTCTCCAAGTGAAGCTCCAACATTTGCATCTCCAAATAAATTTGATATACAGTAGGCAAAATAAACAGTTGCTGCTACTGGTGTTATTTGGCTTACTCCCTTTTTAAATAAATTAAATACAGTTTTAAAGGTCAGTCCACCTTTTATATTATTCTTGCTTATAATTAAAGAATATATAGCCGCAATGCCTGGAGTGAAGAGTATAACAGAAGATGAAAATGCCTTTGCACCTTCTTCACCAAGTCTTGATAAAATAAAGGTATCATTGAATCTAAAGTCTAAATATAGGGGTATAAATATAATCAATGGAACAAGTAAAGCCTTCCATCCCCTCTTAAGTGTATCTCTCATCTTAGGAATTTCTTCTTTTGGAACTGGAGACACTTTATAGGCCCTACAAAACAAATAAAGAGTTAAAAACCTTTGAAGTATGAAGACTATTCCAACTCCCCATACTGCCATCCAAAATGTCGATAAGTCGTATTTTCCAGGAAAAATTATATCCAAGGCTCCAAATGCTAGGAGTATGGTCCCTGAAGGTGGAATCATAGGCCCTAGGGAACTTGCAGACATTTCAACTGTCGCTGCAAGTGCCCTGGGGAAATTTGTCCTTACCATGGTGGGAATAGTAAATACTCCTGTTGCAGCAACATTTCCAGGTCCCGTCCCTGAAAGCGACGCCATGAAAGTACTAGCTATCAAGCTCACATAACCTGCCCCACCTTTGAATCTTCCTACTATAGAAAGAACAAAATCTATAATTACATCGACCACATCGGTTTGCCCAAAGATAAAGGCTAGGGACATGAATGCAACTATAGCGTAAAAAAGAGTATTTGTTGAAGGCTTTATAAGATAATATAAAAAATTATCAACTTGACCAAGTATAAATATCATCACTACAAATCCTATAAACATCGCTTCATAAATAGGCCTCTTTAAAAAAATAAATACTATTACGATGGTAATAAGTAATACAAATAAATATATTAATTCAATTGGTATACCTGCCATAATATTCCTCACTTTCTTTTCTTATTTTTATCTATTTTATCACCTTTATTAAATTATTTCAAATCCTTTCATCTCTTCAGAGCCATTGATAATTAGTAGATACTGAAAATAATCAGTAGTTATACCTTCTTCTGGGAATTTATGTGCCAAGGGCCAGACCAAGCTCTTGTCAAACGGAGAATTCTCTCCATTTAATTTCAATAGAGTGTACTTGTTGCCTATGAAGTTTTCAGATCCTATCACCGATAGGTCCAGGGTATCTATGGAGCTTACATAGTTTCTTCTCCTTGTTGGATATAGGTATCTAGAGTCTGTATAGGCATAGGCTATTGATAGTACTTTATTTTTAAATTTAGATCCTTCTTCACTTAAAAAAGCTCCAAACCAATTTTCATAAGGAAATCCTCTTTGAAAAATATGTGAAAGTCCAATCTGACCAAAGTGCTTATCGTCTTTTAAATATTTAGAAATACTCAAAAAGTTCTCATGCATCTTTTTATCCCTAACCCCATTGAAATTGTTGCTGGAATAAACCTCAAATCTATTTAATAGATTATTGCTTATATGCTTTATTTTAAAGTATTCTTCTCCAAGCTGATCCTTATATAGACTTTCATTTTCTGCCAAATCTCTTTTTATATCTTTAGCAATCTCTTCAAGTTTTTCATCTGAAATATCATCTACTTGAGATAATTCTATATATTCATTTACTCTTTTAAGTTTATTTTTATCTTTTGTGACATGTCCTATATATTTGAAGGCATTTTTTGGCTGGTGCTCTATATCTATTCCAACAATATATATCCTATCCTCTTTAGATAGTTTGTTGTTGAATTTATACAGCTGCCTCCAGTGGTCATATTCATCCATATTCCACGCATCAGTACCCTTGAGAGCCTTGTAAATATCCTTTAAAATCTCTTCATCTCCACTTTGTAAATATTCATTTAAAAAGCAAGTCATGCTATACGGAAGTTCAGAAAGATAGTATTTAAAATTTGTCTTTCTTTTAAAATACTCTAAAAACTTCATCTTAAGATCTACATTTGCATGGACCCCATGATTTTCACCAAGTAAAAATAAGATATTCTCATCTAGGTCGCTCTCTAAGATTTTCAGATCTTCTATATGTTCTACATCATAATCAATAACGCTGCTATTTAATTTGAAGTAATTTTTCATATCCATATCAATTCAACAAACTCCTTATTCTTTATTTATATTTAATAATCTTATTTTATATACCCATAAAAACTTAAACTACCCTTATGATTAAAATAATATTATATAGGTATAATACTCTATGTAAACATATAGTTAGATATCTAATATTTGGAGGTGTAGTTTTGGAAAAAAAGAATGTAGGTAACTTAAATCTAGAGCAGGAGATTAAGAGAAACTTACAAGAAATGGCTAACAAAGAAATTGAAGATGTATACAAAGATTTAGATACATCTATAGAAGGTTTAGATCAGAAGGAAGCAGCTAAGAGGCTTGAAGATCATGGATTAAATGAGATTGTCTATGAAAAAAGAAAGCCTTGGTATATGTATCTACTTAGATCATTTTTAGATCCTTTTATACTGATTTTACTTTTTATAGTATTTGTATCTTATTTCACAGATGTAGCTTTTGCACCTGCCGCAGAAAAAAGCTATGTGACGATTCTTATCATATCTATTTTAATAGCTATAAGCGTTACGCTTAGATTTACTCAGGAATATAAATCTCAAATAACAGCTGATAATTTAAAGGAATTAGTTCACAATACCACAGCTATTAAGAGAGATGGAAAAGATCCAGAGGAAATAGACATGAAAAAGGTAGTTCCTGGAGATATAATCAGACTGGCAGCGGGAGATTTGATACCTGCTGATATGAGGATCATATCTTGTACTGACCTCTTTATAAGTCAATCTTCTCTAACTGGTGAATCAGAACCCGTGGAGAAATTCCCAGATAATAGGGACTCTGACGAGAATGAAAATGTAGCTGATATAGACAATATAGCTCTTATGGGGACTATTGTCGTCAGTGGATCTGCTATAGGAGTAGTTGTAAGGACTGGAAACAACTCTTACTTTGGATCCATAGCAAAATCAATTGCAAAAGATGTTGGTGAAACAAGCTTTGAAGAAGGTGTTCGAAGTGTAAGTGTTCTTCTTATTAAGTTTATGTTTGTAATGGTTCCGATTGTATTTTTAATCAATGGTATCACTAAGGGCGACTGGCTATCAGCACTTCTATTTTCAATATCTATAGCAGTAGGACTTACTCCAGAGATGCTTCCAACCCTAGTATCTACAAACCTAGCAAAGGGTGCAGTTTCTCTTTCTGAAAAGCAAATTATAATTAAGAGATTAAATTCAATTCAAAACTTTGGAGCTATGGATATACTCTGTACCGATAAAACTGGTACCCTTACTGAAGACAAGATAATCCTTGAAAGTTATTTAAATGTTTCAGGAAAAGAAGATAAAAATGTACTGATACATGGATATTTAAATAGTTTCCACCAAACAGGTTTGAAAAACCTACTAGACAAGGCAGTTATTAAAAGAGGAGACAACACAGGCATAGAAGATGAGGTTTCTGTGTACAAAAAAATAGATGAAATTCCATTTGATTTCAGAAGAAGAAGAATGTCTGTAGTAGTTAAGGATGAAAGCGGAAAAAGAAAACTAATTACAAAAGGTGCTGCAGAAGAAATGTTATCTATTTGTAGCAAAGTACAAATAAATGGAGACATCATTGACTTGACAGATGAAATAAATGAGAAAATAATGTCTATGGTCTATGAGTTAAATGAAGAAGGTATGAGAGTTTTAGCAATAGCAACTAAGAGCGATGTTCCAGATGAAACTAAATTTGGAGTAGCCGACGAATGTGAAATGACCCTGATAGGATATATGGGCTTTTTAGACCCACCAAAAGAATCTTCTATATCAGCTATCAAAGCCTTATATGCTCATGGTTTAGATGTAAAGGTATTGACTGGTGACAATGATATAGTTACTAAGAAAATAGCAAAAGATGTAGGTATTCCAATAAACAATGTACTCCTTGGAACAGATATAGAAAGCATCTCAGATGAAGAGCTTTATACACTAGCTTCCAAATCTAGTATACTCGCTAAACTTTCTCCAACACAGAAGGAAAGAGTTATCCGTGTACTTCAAGAAAATGAGCATGTGGTAGGGTTTTTAGGCGATGGTATAAATGATGCACAGGCTTTAAAGCAAGCAGATGTTGGTATATCAGTTGATACAGCTGTTGATATAGCTAAGGAATCTGCCGATATAATAATGCTTGAAAAAGATTTAAATGTATTAGAAGAAGGAGTTATAGAAGGAAGAAGAGTATTTGGTAATATAAATAAATATATTAAGATAACAGCAAGTTCGAACTTTGGAAATATATTTAGTGTATTGATAGCTAGTGCATTTTTACCCTTCCTGCCTATGCTACCTATACAGCTTCTTATACAAAATTTATTGTATAGCATATCTCAAATATCAATACCTTGGGACAATATGGATGAAGAATATTTGAGAAAACCCCAACAATGGGATGCAAGTGAAATAAGAAAGTTTATGATCTATATTGGGCCTATAAGCTCCATATTTGATATAGTTACATTTGCAGTAATGTGGTTTGTATTTGATGCAAATAGTATAGAAAATATGGCTTTATTCCAATCAGGCTGGTTTGTAGTAGGCCTACTTACTCAGACACTTATAGTTCATATGATAAGGACTAGGAAGATACCATTTGTACAAAGTATTGCCTCAGCTCCTGTTCTTATAATGACCGCTGTAATCATGATTGCAGGTATTATTATACCATTTACAGGTTTTGGTGCCTTTATCAATCTTGTACCACTCCCTCCAACTTATTTCTTGTGGCTAATTGGAATATTAATATCCTATTCGATTTTAACGGAAATAACAAAGAGATGGTATATAAGCAAATTCGACAGCTGGATTTAATTTAAAAATTTTAAATGCTCTCCTTTATTAACAGATACTTCTTTACTTAATCTGCATAATCTAGGAGAGCATTTTTATTTAATCTTCAATTATCTAAAATTAATCTATCACTTCCTACATTCATCTATAAAGGAGAGGAATAGTTTTAAATAGACTTCATCTTTTTCTATCATGGCCTCTGGATGCCACTGGACTGCAACTACAAACCTATCTCCTTCAAGTTCAATACCTTCAGCCAGACCATCTTCTGCCATCATACTAGCTACTAGTCCTCTTCCTAAATCCTTTACACCCTGATGGTGAAAACTATTTACTCCCATTTTCTCTCTAGAAAATATTTTTCCCAATTTACTTTCTCTTTGGATTTGAACTTGGTGTGAGGGATAAAATTTAGGAAATATGGAGAGGCTATGATTGAATCCACCCTTCATTTGACTTTCTAAATCTTGATATAGGGTCCCACCAGCTATAATATTAATTAGCTGCAGGCCCCTACAGATACCCAAAATAGGTATCTCTGTATCATATAACACTCTCTTGCAAAGCTCAATTTCATGCCGGCTTCTAAATGGGTTTACATTTCCCAACTTCTTATCTGGGTTTTCACCATAGTCATAAGGATCAATATCTGATCCTCCAGTAAATATTATTCCATCCAAACTCTTTACAAACTCCCAAATAGAATCTAGATCATCCACAACTGGAATAATTATCGGGGTGCCCCCTGCCAATTCCACTGCCTTTACATAGTCACCAGCTAATAGTTGCCAGTCTTGACCCCTAAATCCTAAATCTGATATATCTCCTATTTGATCATTGAAAGAATGATTTATACATACACCTATTATTGGTCTCATCTTATCGCTCCTTTTATAGTAATATTTAAAATTATAAATTTAATCCTTAGTTTTGTAATTTCCTAGTGTTAAATCTACTTCGAATCATTTTATATGCTTCCTTGTCTTTCTTTTTCAAACTAATTTTTCTTCCCAATTTTTTACTACAATTTGGGCAAACTAAATCATTGGAAAAAACAATAGAAGACTCTACAATCCTTTCTATGTACATCCTAAGTAAATTCCCCTTTCCTAATTTTTGGTATTTGGCGATATCAGTCTTACAGTATCCACAGGATATCATCAGCATATGACTTCCCTTTACCTTTTTATAATTAGGATTTACTTGCATTCAATACTCCCCTCTCTAGTTTTATTTTTTATGAAATCTATTTTATAAAATTTATTAAGCTTATTATACTATATTTGCAAGAACTTGTTGAGCTTATATTTAAAAACCATCATTTTAAATCATTACTCATTTATGAGAGTCTCAATTCTTTATATTTACTTTCATAAGCATGGTGTAATTGGGTATAATATAAGTAGTCAAAAAAATATTTAATTTAAAGGAGATATCGATGTTAGATAAAAATTATAAACTAGTAGAAGAGTCAGTATGGCATGGTAGAATAGATAGTGAAGATGATTTTGATAGCTTTAGATGGCACCAGTGGATTGAAGTATTAGATTTAAGTGATGAAAATATAAAACCATTTGACGGTAAATTAGGTTTTGCATTTTTAGGTTATAAATGTGACGCTGGAGTAAAGTTCAATAAAGGAAGGACAGGAGCTGCTAAAGGCCCTGACAGTATTAGAAAGGAACTTGCTAGTCTTCCTTGCCAATTTTCTAAAGATGTAGCGCTTTTCGATGCAGGTGATATTTGCTGTGAAGATTCAACTTTAGAAGAAGCACAAGACGATTTGGCTGAAGCGGTTAAAAAATTACTAGATTTAAATCTCTTTCCTATTCTATTAGGTGGAGGCCACGACATTTCTTTTGGACATTACAACGGAATTTTAGGACATCTGAAAGAGAAAAATGAGGCAAATGATATAGGTATTATAAATTTTGACTCTCATTTTGATTTAAGACCCTATCCTAAAGGTGGGACATCTGGTACTATGTTTAAGCAAATTGCTGATTTGACAGAAGTTAAAGATATAAATTATTCTTATTTTTGT
>JARICQ010000087.1 GCA_029264075.1 Tissierellaceae bacterium
AAGGCATTTTGAAAACCAACAAAAAGAAATAAAAAGACAAAAGGAAATCATAGACAGATTCAAAGCCTATGGAGGCGAAAGGTATTATGGACTTGCCAAGAGCAGGGAAAAGATGTTGGCTAAGATGGATCTGGTAGATCCACCTAAAACTGATGAAAAAAAGGCCAGGATAAAATTCCAGCCAAAACTAACCTCGGGAAGAGATGTTTTAAGGGTCTCGGGTGTAGAAAAATCTTTTGATGATATAAGGCTTCTTGATGATATTAACTTTGAAATATATAAGGGTGATAGACTAGGTCTAATAGGGGCTAATGGTATTGGAAAGACAACTCTATTTAAGATAATATTGGGTGATTTGGAAAAAGATGCGGGTGATATAGATATTGGCCACAATGTAGTCCCAGCCTATTTTGATCAAGAGATGGAAAATTTAAATCTTGATAAGACGATAGTTGATGAAATATGGGATGAAAATCCAAAGTTTGACCACTACACTATTAGAAAGGTTCTCAGCCAGTTTATGTTTATAGGAGACGATATATTTAAGGAGATATCAGACCTCAGTGGTGGTGAAAAGGGAAGACTATCACTTCTAAAGCTAATGCTTTCTAAGGCCAATTTCCTGCTTATGGACGAGCCTACAAACCATCTGGATATAGATTCAAAGGAAATATTGGAAGAAGCCCTCCTTGACTATGAAGGTACAGTATTTGTAATATCTCATGACAGGTATTTTTTAAACAGGGTTACAGATAATATACTAGAACTTACTGAGGATGGGGTTACAAAGTTTCTTGGAAATTACGACTATTATTTGGAAAAGAAAAAGGAGCTTCTCTATGAAGAGGAAGAGGAAGATACTAGGACAAAAACACAAATCAGGCTAGAAAAGCAAAAAGAAAAACAACTAATCCTCAATGAAAGAAAAATCCGAAAGGAAATAAAGGATATTGAGTCTGAAATCAAATCCTATGAAGGGAAGATAGAGTCCATAGATCTTGAGCTTTCAGACCCAGCCCTATATGATGACCATGAAAGGGTACTGAAGTTGTCAGAAAAAAGAGAGAAGTCTCAAATTTTCCTAGATGACCTATATGAAGAATGGATTTCTTTGACAGATGAGTAAAGAAATAAAGCCATTCTTATACACAGTACCCACAGGCTTATCCACAGATACAAGCCCTTATTGCTGGGCTTTTCATATATTGTCCACATTATCCACAACCAATAAAAATTTGCTCACATCCTATTTATAAACAATATGTGGAAAAGATCTCATTTAAATCAATTTAAAGATAGATTTGGATTGACATTTAAATGTAGATCAGATTCATTTCCCGCCTGATAGTTGAAATATGCAGCAGATCCTATCATTGCAGCATTGTCTGTGCATAAGGTCCTAGATGGATAAAAGATATCAACAGACTCTTTTTTCCCTCTGGACTCCATCATCTCACGTAGTCCACTATTGGCAGCTACTCCACCTGCTATTACTAGCTTATTTGATCCTTTTTCCCTTGCAAGCTTAAAGGACTTATCCACAAGTACATCTAATAGGGCTTGTTGAAAACTTGCCGCCACATCTTCTACTACTATCTTTTCTCCTTTTTGCTCCATATTATTTATATAATTTAGAACTGCTGTTTTGAGACCACTAAAGGAAAAATCGTAGGAGTCCTTCTCAAGCATTACTCTTGGAAAGTCTATTGCATCCTTATTTCCCTCCCTTGCCAACTTATCTATTAGAGGCCCTCCTGGATAGGCAAGGCCAAGTGTCCTTGCTACCTTGTCAAATGCCTCTCCTGCAGCGTCATCTCTAGTTCTACCTATGAGTTCATAGTCTGTATAGCCCTTTACATAGATAAGATAACTATGTCCACCTGAGACGATTAGGCAGGTAAAGGGTGGCTTGAGATCCTTGTGCTCTATATAGTTTGCACATATATGACCCTCCATATGATTGACCCCGACTATTGGCTTGTCTAGCGCATATGCCAGGGCCTTGGCTGTAGATAGGCCAATTAAAAGTGCCCCCACAAGTCCCGGCCCCTTGGTAACTCCTATAAGGTCTATATCTTCAAATTCAACTTCTGCCTTATCTATTGCTTCTTGGACTATATTATTTATGATCTCTATATGCTTTCTTGATGCTATTTCTGGCACTACTCCACCAAATCTCTTGTGTATTTCTATTTGCGAAGATATTATATTGGATAAGACCTCCCTGCCATCTCTAATGACTGCACAGGATGTCTCATCACAGGATGTTTCTATTGCTAGTGTCAACATATAATCACTCTCTACTTTCTAATTTTTTCCACATAACTATTGCGTCCTTTCCTACATCATGATAGTAGTTGGTTCGCCTTCCACCTTCAACAAATCCATAGGACTTGTAGAGCTCTTTTGCAGGCTCATTGTCTTCTCTGACCTCCAAGGTCATGGAGCTTATTTCATATTTTTCACATAGTTTTATAAGTTCTTCTAATAATTTTTTTCCAAGTCCAAGCCTTCTATAGTCCTCGCTTACTGCAATATTTGTTATATGGCCCTCATCTAGTATTAGCCAGATCCCACCATAGCCGGCTACTATACCATCTACTTCTGCTACAAAGTATTTGGCAAGTTGGTTTTTTGTAATCTCAAGGAGAAAGGATTGTCTAGACCAAGGTGTTGTAAAACAAGATTTTTCCACTTCCATTATCCTATCTAGGTCTCTTTCCTCCATCTGCCTTACAATTATCTCCATCTATATTACCCCTTTTTTCCAATTCTCTTTCAGCCTGAGATTTTCTAAGATAGTCTGGAACTATCGTATAATAATCATCCCTATAGCCGTCATTGTACTTTTTTAAAGCAATTTCTCCTATACTGCTTGCCCTGCAATAGTTGAGTCCCAAGCTTGAAAACTCAAGCTTATCCTTTAATCTCTCCTTGATTTTTTCCCTATAAACAATTGAGCCACCGCCATTGACTACTATATTGTCGTAGTTCTTATCTAGTTTTTCCAGTAATAGGTCTATATCCATTGCATTGGCATCCATTATAGTTTTTAGTTGACCGTCCTTCCAGGTATATATTCCATTATATACTCTATTTCTTCTAGCATCTATCATGGGAACTACTATCTCATTGTAGGGAAGGTTAAAGGCCAAACCCTCTATTGTAGAGACTCCTATTATTGCCTTGTCAAAGATGTGGGCAAAGGCTTTTACAGTTGCTACTCCTATCCTGAGTCCTGTAAAGGAACCTGGCCCTATGGCTACTGCGTATAGGTCTATATCCCTTATCCTTATATTCAATCCTTTGAGCATTTGATCTATCATAGGTACCAGGCTCTCTGAATGGCTCATCTCTTGACTTAAGGAAAACTCTCCAAGGACTCTATTCTCATCCATTACAGCACAGCTTGCAATCATTGTAGATGTATCTATTGCTAATATTTTCAATCTGTATCCAACTCCTCTAGTATCTCTTTGTATCTATCTCCAAAGACTTTAATCTTTATGATTCTTTTATCAGTATTGTCGGGATTTTCTATATCTAGTACTATCCTCTCATCTGGAAGAAAGTCTTCTATTTTATTTGCCCACTCTACTATAGATACTCCTCTTCCATAGAAATATTCATCAAAGCCTAGATCATATAATTCTTCTGCATTTTCAAGCCTATAGACATCAAAATGGTATACTGGATATTTTCCCTCATATTCGTTGATTAGGGAAAATGTAGGGCTGGTTATATAATCTTCTACTCCAAGGCCCAGCCCTATAGACTTGGTGATTGTAGTCTTTCCAGCACCAAGTTCTCCATTTAGACAGACTAGGTCCCCAGGCCTCAGAAGACTGCCTAGTTTTATAGCAAATTTATTTGTCTCTTCAAGACCATTTAATATTATCTCCAAAATCCTCAACCTTTCACTTATCAATTGTCACTATAGATATTATAACACTAAGGAAAAGAGTAAACAATAAAAAACCAATTATCATCCCATTCAGAGCCTCTAATTTAGATTATTCCTCAAGTATAGCATCTGTAAAACAATTCAACTTCAAAGGTATCCTGCCATTAGATTTAATTTGCCTTTTAGCCTTATAAATTTAAGGGTATATATTATATTAGAGGTGAATGATATGGGTAATATGAGAAATATAATAAAGATTGCAATGGTTTTAGCCCTGATTGGTATTTTGTTATTTGCTGCCCGACCGCTTTTAAATATAAG
>JARICQ010000090.1 GCA_029264075.1 Tissierellaceae bacterium
TTGCAGAAAAAGTAAAGATGATTACTCCAGTACCAGGTGGAGTAGGATCAGTGACTACATCACTTCTTCTAGGACAAGTGGTAAAAGCTTGTAAGATGAATTAAAAATACAAATAAATATCCTTAAAAGATATAAAATAAAAAAGATATCTACCGTGAATCACTAAATACGGTAGATATCTTTTTTTATTCTGAGCTTTCTCCCTCTGTTTCTTCATCTTCATCTGAAGGGAAGAATGGGAAGTAGTAGTCATAGTCCTCTTCATCTTCTTCGGGGACTTCTTGCCCGTTTTCATTGCTTTCGCCATTTTCTTCTTCAAACTCACCATTTTCTTCTGGATCTTCATCTTCAGGAGGGATAACTGTATCCACACCATGGTAGCTGCATACTGATAATGGCTTTCTAAAACCATAATCACTAGGCACTATACCGTTGTTTTCTGAAGGTATATATCTTGGTGAAGTTTCTACAAATACCCTTGTTTGAACCACACTTGGTGGACAAAATTCATTTGCAATTGATCCATTTGAAGAATCTATTGTAACTGATACGTGAGCATCACAGCGTTCTTTTGGTTCCGTTCCTTGGGCAAAGATCTCATTTCTAATCGTGCTACCTCTTGGGTCCTGTGAGCAGAGTGAGCTAGGAAGCTTTCCTGATTGAGAGCAGATATTCAAACTGACTATTCCATCAGGCTTATCAAAGGATGGCTTGTTTTCTAAATCCTCGTGTACCTTTGTCATTATATACTTCCAAAGCTCTGCTGCCTTGCTGCTTCCTTGAGATAGAGTAATAGTAGGGGAGTCGTTTCCTATCCAAACTCCAGTTGCATAGTAGGGAGTAAAGCCAACAAACCATATATCAGCTTGTTTTTGAGTAGTACCAGTTTTTCCACCTACAGCCATATTGTTCAGATTTGCCCTACCAGCAATACCACTTGTAACTGTTGTTCTAAGAATATCTTTCATTATATATGCGACCTGTGGAGAAACGACTATATTCTCCTTGGGCGTATTATCTATTAACAAATTTCCTTTTTTATCTTCTATCTTTGTAAATGCCCTAGGGGCAATATATACACCATCATTTGCAATAGCACCAAATGCTGCTGTTACTTCCAAAGGAGTAAGACCTTGGGTCATTCCACCCAGTCCCAGTGCTGACAAGTTTTCATCATTGTGGGATCTATTTTCTTGGGCAGTTACAAAACTATCATTTTCAGGATCAGAATTATCTATTATCCCAAGTTTTTCAAGATAAGGTAGTACATTTTGCACACCAACCTTGTCAACAACTTTTACAGAATTGACATTTCCAGATTGTTCAACAGACTTTCTCAAACTATAAATACCCCTATAACCTCTATACCAGTTGTTAGGCCAAAGCTTGCCATTAGAATAGAAGGGAACATCATCTATAGGACTTGCAGCTGTAAAGCCGCTATCAAGCGCTGGTAGATAGGCACCAATAGGTTTCATTACAGATCCTGGTTGTCTTTGAGATGCAGTAGCTCTATTTAATATTCTTGATCCTTCTATATCCCTACCACCAACAAGTGCTGCTATTTCTCCAGTCCTATAGTCCAAGATGACTGTAGCTGATTGAGGTTGAACAACTCCATCAACTGACCTATAAAAATACCTACTATCTATAATCATATTTTCATTTCCATCAATTGTATAGAAATCTTTGTTTTCTGAGAGAAAATCCACACTAATTCTAATTTCCTTATTTTCTCCTACACTAAATTTATCTTCTGGAAGAATTATACTTCCAACAGTGTGTGTCACAAGATTTTTATTTTCATCAAGTCTATAATAATCAGCTATATCTATATGCTTGGCATAGGGAGCCAACTTTGAGTTTTTTATAAACAAATCGCTCTCCCGAAACTCATAGGTCCCCTTCTCAATCACTAACTGCAGATTGTCATTAAGTAAATTTTCTTGCTTATAGTAGAGAATACCACCTTGATTATCTAATATGTTGCCTGCATTACTCAGACGCCAATCTATGAGGAATGGACCTCGAAAACTAGATGGGTCTCCTGCTAGAATTTCAGTAAAATTATTATAGACATCTTCTAACTGCCTTTGAAGATCTAAGTCAATAGTAGAATAAATCTTAAGGCCACCAGTGAAAATCTCATTTTGAGCTTCTTCTTTTGTATAGCCAAATTGTTTCATCAAAGCTTCTTCAACTTGAGTCTTTACAAAGTCATTAAAATATGAAGAAATATCTTGGATTTTCTTATCACCAGGTTTTAAATTCGCCTTTATATCTTCAGACAATGCTTGCTCGTATTGAGCTTGGCTTATCTTTTCTAAAGACAACATTTTATCAAGGATAATTCTCTGCCTTTTAACAGATTCATCATTATATACTGCAAAGTATTTCTCGCCTAGTATATTTAACTGCCCAACCTCCTGATGATTTGAAGCATCAAAGTCTTCTGGGCGTATAGTTTGATAGGGAGAGTATCTGCTAGGACTCTTTACTATTCCAGCAAAAAGAGCAGATTCAGCTATAGTTAAATCCTCTACATCCTTTGAAAAATATGTTTGAGCTGCTTCTTGTACCCCATAGGCTCCTTGACCTAGATTGATTCTATTTAAATATGCTTCCAATATTTGGTCCTTAGTCAAAGCCCTATCCATTTGAACTGCAAGATAAGCCTCTTTTATCTTTCTGTCCCAACTTTTATCCATATTCAAATAGACATTTCGAACTAATTGTTGTGTAATGGTACTGGCTCCTCTAACTATAGAGCCTGCCTTTACATTGTCAATTGCAGAAGAAACTATACCTTTTGGATCCACTCCAAAGTGATCTTTAAATCTCTCGTCTTCTATGGATATAAATGCCTCTTGTAGATGGTTAGGCATTATATCTAGATCAACCACAGTTCTAAATTCAGGAGCTTGTATCTTCTCTATAAGCTCACCATTTGAATCATAAATAGTTGAAGTTTGATCAAGACTTGCATTTACATTGGCAGGGTCAATATCTGGAACATCTTTTAATATAGAAAGCACAGCTCCAACAACTATACCACCACCTATCACTACTAACATAATAATAATTAATAATAATATTTTAAAGAATTTAAAGAACTTGTTCCCTGACTTTTTCCTTCTTTTCTTTTTTGTCTTGCTATTTTTTTCATTATTGTTATCCACTAAACTACCTCCTTAATATAGAAAAGGCTTTAACTTTTTCTATTATATCATAGATAAGATATAATAGAAATATTTCTCGTCCTATATAATATTAAAATACGGTTACAATTATTAAGCAAGCAATAATATCATTTATTCTAACTTGTCAAAAGTATAATATTATTGAAGGCATTATTTTCTACTGGCAATAATCAAGAGGGGATTTGATTTATAGAATGACCCTCAATGTGTTATAATATATTAAGTTAGCTTTTATAGGAAAATTGTATAATTGCTTTATAAAATAAAAAATATAAATTAAATATAGATTATATAAAGGAGCTATTGAAGATGCATGATGAAATAAGATTAAATAAGTATATAAGAGACTCAGGATTTTGTTCTAGAAGAGAAGCTGATAGATATATTGAATCAGGCGCTGTTTTAATCAACAAAAAAATAGCTACTATTGGTAGCATGGTAAAGTCTGGGGATAGGGTCTATGTAAATAATAGATTAATCGAACCAGAAGAACAGAAAATATACATCGCATTTAATAAACCAATGGGTATAACTTGTACAACAGATAAGGATGATCCTACAAATATCATTGATTATATAAGATATCCAAAACGCATATTTCCAATTGGGCGTATCGACAAAGATTCAGAGGGTCTGATTCTCCTAACTAATGATGGTGATATTGTCAATAGGATACTTAGAGTAGATAATGAGCATTCTAAGGAGTATGTAGTTACAGTAAATCGTAAAATAACAGACAGTTTTGTAGAAGAGATGAGCAGTGGTGTGAGTATACACAACACATTAACACTACCATGTCAAGTGGAGCGTATTAATGAAAATACATTTAGTATTACTTTAATCCAGGGACTAAACCGACAAATACGCCTAATGTGCGAGGCTCTAGGCTATGAAGTAGTTAACTTGAAACGTATTCGAGTGATGGGAATTACAAGCAAAGGTATTGGAGTTGGAAACTATAGAGAGTTATCATCCAAGGAAATAGAAGGCTTGTTAAAAGCGACTAAAAACTCATCAAAAACACAAGAGACGTCAAGAGCCAAAAAGAAATCAAAGCAACAAAGAAAACACAATCCTTCTGTCCGCTATGCAAAAAAAAATAAAAAGCATTCAAGAAAAAATAAGAATAAAAGTCCAATACGGAGCTTAAATAAAAAGAAAAAGAAGAATAAAAAGAAAAAATAAAATATAAATCTTTTTTATATGGATTGGCCAAGGAGATTATTCGAAAGATGAAAAAGCACCCATTTAGTGTTATAATGATAGAAGATGATATAGTAAATTTTGGAAGGTGATATATTGGAAAATCAAAAAACGAACATAGAAAGAGTTCTCATTATTGGGGTGGATATAAGTACAGATGTGATTGATATAGAAGATTCAATGGATGAGTTGGAAGAACTAGTCAAGGCAGCAGGTGGACAGGTAGTAGCAAGACTTGTACAAAAAAGAGATTCTATTAATGCAGCGCTTTTTATTGGCAAGGGAAAAGTAGATGAAATCAAAAACTACTGTCATGAGCTGGATATTTCAACAGTTGTATTTAATGATGAGCTTTCAGGTGCACAACTTAGAAACTTAGAAAAAATAATAGATAAAAAAATAGTAGATAGGACTACACTAATACTAGATATATTTTCAAGAAGGGCAAATTCCAAAGAAGGTAAACTTCAAATAGAACTTGCCCAGCTTAAATATAGGCTCCCAAGATTAGTTGGATTTAGAGATTATCTATCTAGAGAAGGTGCTGGCATAGGTACTAGGGGTCCTGGTGAGCAGAAACTTGAAACAGATAGAAGACACATTTTAAGAGATATAGATAATATAGAAAAACTATTGGAAGAAGCAGGGAAGAATAGAGAAATTAAGAGAAGACAAAGACAGAGCTCAAACTTGCCTATAGTTTCTCTAGTAGGATATACAAATGCAGGCAAATCAACTCTTCTAAACACCCTTATTAATTTAGACGAGGATGAGGACAAGAAAAATGTCTTTGTAAAAGATATGCTCTTTGCTACCTTAGACACATCCCTTAGAAGAGCTACGCTTCCAAATGGCCAACCATTTTTAATTACAGATACCGTTGGATTTGTATCTAAATTACCTACAAAACTAATAGAGGCCTTTAAGGGAACCCTTGAAGAAGTAAAATATGCAGATCTCTTACTTCATGTTGTAGACGCATCAAGTGAGGATTTAGATATACAAATAAAAACTACAAATACTATCCTACAAGAATTAGAAGTTTTAGATAAAGCTATAATTACAGTTTTTAATAAGGCGGACAAGATAGATTCAATGAATCTCATCTATGACAATAAATTTGTAGATAATAAGATATTTATATCTGCTAAAACCGGACACAATATAGAAAAACTCTTAGAACTCATTGAAGAGCTTTTGCCCCAGCAGTATAAAGATGTAAGACTTGTATTTCCTTATGACCAACAGGCAGATCTAAGTTATTTTATGGAAAATTATAATGTAGAAGAAATAAAATATACAGAAGAAGGATCTGAAATTGAAGTAAACATAAATCAAATTGATATGGAAAAGTATAAAGATTTCATAACTGACTAGTAATTAGATTGAAAGGAAGTTTTTATGGAAAGATCATACAAGACTATATTTAAATATGGTGAAGATGAAATAATTATAAATAAATCTAGATTTATATCTTATGCAATCCCGATTGAAAGTGAAGAGGATGCGCTTGAATTTATAGAAGAAATAAAAAAGAAGAATAGGGATGCCACCCACAATGTATATGCATATGTGGTAGGGGAAACTAGCAATATTCAAAGGTTTAGTGATGATGGTGAGCCATCTGGGACGGCTGGCATACCTGCCCTAGAGGTAATAAAAAAGGAAGACTTAAGAAATGTGGCAGTTGTTGTTACAAGATATTTTGGAGGAACAAAGTTAGGGGCTGGAGGACTTATAAGAGCCTACACAAGGGGATGTAAAATAGGTCTAGAAGCGAGCACAATAGTAGACATGGTCCCTCATATGAAATTAAAAACATCAATTGACTACACAGCCTATGGAAAAATTGAAAATTATCTAATAAATAGCGAATATATAATTGATGATACGATTTACGATGAAAATGTAAATATATATCTGTATGTAAAGATAAATGATTTGGAGCTCTTCAATAAGGATATGATGGATCTTACTAGTGGAGATGTAGAAGTAGAAGAAATCGGGATAGAGCACATAGCTATTAAAAATGGAAAAAGAATAATATAAATTGAGTTGATATTTTAAAAGTAGGGTATAATCTGAGAGAGGTGAAATAGATGGATATGAAAAAAAATAAAGAAGCTATGCTAGAAAAAAAGAATTGGGCAGTAGCTGGTGTTACAGCTAGAAAAGAAAGATATGGATACAAGATATGGAAGACACTAAAGGAACATGGTTACAACACTTTTGGAGTAAATCCAAATTATGATGAACTTGAAGATGAGAAAATATATCATAAATTAGTTGACATACCAGAAAAAGTAGATGTATTAGATATGGTTGTAGGACCAAAGATTGCAATGGAAACACTAGATGATGCCAAAGAAGCAGGTATAGAATATATATGGTTTCAGCCAGGATCATTTAATGATCAAGTAATTAAAAAAGCAGAAGATATGAATTTTAAAATAGTATACAATGATTGTGTATATGCTGTTCTAAAAGTCAAACAATCAATGAATTAAAAAGAATATTAATGGACAAATCCTAGTCACAAGTAGAAGTAAATATATATTTATTGTTGGGAATAGACTATAGCTAGTTGATATAGTCTATTTTTTCTCTTGTAAGTGGTTTTAGAGCTAGTTACAAGTATTAGCTTTAATATCAGAAATATTTATTTTTTATATAAGGATCTTTAAAAAGAATGGTATAAGTAATGAAATAAGCATTAAAATATGCTAAAATATATAAGGTTAATACTATAGAAGGAGTGAAAAAAATGGCAGGACATTCTAAATGGAGTAATATAAAGAACAAAAAAGGCAAAGAAGACGCCAAAAGAGCAAAAGAATTCACAAAGCTAGGTAGATATATAATGGTTGCAGCAAAGGAAGGTGGTATGGACCCAGATTACAATCCAGCTTTAAAGGCAGCTATAGAAAAGGCAAAAGCTGCAAATATGCCCAATGATAATATTGATAGGGCGGTAAAGAAGGGTGGAGGGGAACTTGGTGCAGAAAATTACGAAGAGATTATATACGAGGGATATGGACCAGGTGGAATTGCTGTATTTGTAGAGTGCCTAACTGACAATAGGAATAGGACAGCCGCAGACGTAAGACATTCATTTGATAAATTTGGAGGGAACTTAGGACAATCAGGTTGTGTTACTTTTATGTTTGATAGAAAAGGAATCTTAGCGGTAGAGAGAGCTGATGAAATAGATGAAGATGAACTAATGATGACAGCTATAGAACTTGGTGCAGAAGATGTTCAGGCTGAAGAAGAGGGATTTGAAATAATTACTTCTCCTGAGAGTTTTAATGAAGTTCGAGACGGATTGAAAGATTCAAGCTATGAATTTGCAATAGCTGAACTTACTTATATACCACAAAATACAATAGAGCTTAATACTGAAGATGATATTAAAAATATGGAAAAGCTAATAGATATGCTTGAGGACCAAGACGACATACAGGAAGTTTATCACAACTGGGAGATGGAGGAAAACTAAGTGTTTGCAAGGGCTATAAGGTTTTATATAGTTAGAAAATAGCGTAAAACCGCTTTGTTTATGGTAGACGTAGACAGATTAATCGGTGAAAATTTAGTATTCAACAACACTCTATGAGTATGTGTGATGACAAACATATAAGAATGGGGTGTTTTTGTGTTATTAGAAGATGTTTTAAAAGAATATTTATTTGATTGTGAGATTAGAAACCTATCAAAGGAAAGTAAGCGGTCAATAATCTCATGGATTTAAAAATATCATGCAATATGAGATAATATCCCTACAAAATACTTTTAATGTTAACAAACAAGCTTT
>JARICQ010000111.1 GCA_029264075.1 Tissierellaceae bacterium
GTTAAGGCATATAGCTTTAGTTGGCTATAGTGAGTAGTGGCTATTGTCCTTATATTTCTATTTAAAAGATGGTCTAGTATAGACATCGCAAGAGCCGCACCCTCTGTAGGATCTGTTCCTGCGCCTAATTCATCAAATAAGACCAAGCTGTTTTCCTCTACTTTGTCAAGTATGTCAACAATATTAACCATATGGGAAGAAAATGTAGATAAACTTTGTTCTATGCTCTGTTCATCTCCTATATCTGCAAAAACCTGATCAAAAACTGCTATTTCTGAATTGAAATCAGCTGGAATATGAATACCAGACTGGGACATCAATGTAAGAAGTCCCACAGTTTTTAGAGTAACAGTCTTACCTCCAGTATTTGGACCTGTAATGACTAGAGAGTTAAAGTCATCTCCTAGGTGTAGATCTATTGGTACTACTTCCTCGTCTGTAAGTAGTGGATGCCTCGCCTTTTTAATATTTATATATCCCTTGCTGTTTAAAATAGGTTTGGTCGCTTTCATGCTGAGAGCAGTTTTACCCTTTGCAAATACAAAATCTACTTCTTGAAGGATAGCTTGATTTGTCCTTATTCCTTCCGCATCTTTAGCAACCAGTAGAGACAATTCCTCAAGTATTATTTCTATTTCTTCTCTCTCTTTTAATTCTAGTTCTCTTAATTCATTATTTAATTCAACTACTACCATAGGTTCAATAAAGACTGTAGCCCCGCTAGAACTCATATCGTGTACTATACCAGGTACACTTGCTCTATTTTCTTGCTTGACTGGAACAACATATCTTCCTTCTCTTATGGTAACTATACTATCTTGAAGATACTTTCTTTGACTCTGTGAGCTTATTATAGAGTTTAACTTGTCTTTCACAGATTCATTTTTACTTGCTATTTTTCTTCTTATAGATCTAAGTTCCCTACTTGCATTATCAGATATTTCATTTTCAGATATTATTGCATTGCTGATCTTATCTTCTATATTCTTATTTACAGTTAGCTTATCTATTAAACTCTGAATAATCCTAAAACTTATATCCTCTTCTTCTTTTAATTCTTTAAAAAACTTCTTCAATTCTCTTGAAACTCTTAAAATATCAGATATTTTAAGAAGTGCACCTGGTCTAAGCGATCCTCCGAGTTCAGATCTTTTAATCTCTGGCAATACATTTTTTATACCAAAGAGAGGTGGGTTTCCTTTTTTTATTAGTATAGAATAGGCTTCTTCTGTCTGATCTTGAAGATACTTTATTTCTTCTATGTCAGTTAAAGGAACTATCTCCTTTATTCTATCCCTTCCAAGCTTAGATTCTGCTCTGTCTGAAATCATCTTGATTATCTTATTGTACTCTAGTGCTTTTATAGTCTTTTCATTCATTCTCTATCACCTCAATTACATTATACCTCTAAAGTAGTGTCCATTTGTTATATCGTGATCAATTCTGTAATCAGCTATTATTTCTCTTGCTTTTTCTATGTCTATATTTCCTCTAGAAAAGTCATAGAATACCTCTTGAATATAGCTTATATCATTTTTTTCACTAGTAAAATCCAATCTAGCCATATCTACTCCACTAGAATATATTGACTCTAGATTGTCTAATACCATTATAGGAACAGAGTTATATATAGTTGTGGATATATCTCTTCTTTCCATTGGAAACTCTATATTCATTCTGTCTTTTATCTTATATCCACTTCTAAAATTGCAATCTTCACAATCGCTATCGTCCTTACAGCCCTTAACAAGAGACATTGGACAATGCATCATAGTCATTACTGGAAGCCTTCCATAGACTATAGCTTCTAGACTTGCGTCTGATTTTTCTATTATTCTTCTAATTTGTTCAAGTGTTAGTTCAGGTGATAGTGTTGTAGATTTGATACCTTTGCTTTTTAAAAAATCTATTGAATAACTATTAAAGAGATTTAGCCCTATATCCCCATGTATATTTAAATCAAATCTATCCTTTATATATTTAAAAGTTCCAAGATTAGAGACACTTATTCCATCCAAGTCATTTTCCAAAGCTTTAATTTCTTTTTCTAGCTCTTGAATACTATCTTTATATAGTATCTTTTCTGTACTCAAATAAATTTCTTTTTTATGTGGTTTTATCATTTCAATAGATTTTCTAAGGTCTTCTTCGTAGTTCAGGTAAAGTCTATCCACTTTATCTAAATCCAACTGTTTTAATTGGTTTATATTGTTTATCTTAATAGATATTTCTTTTTTACTTCTTGCGTTTTTTATTTTAGTTTTAAAGATTAGATTTTTGATCTTATTGTAGCTTTCATTGTCTATTTTTTCTCTGTTATTATCTATTTTAATCAAGCTATCCATCTTATCAGTCGCATCTCTTCTTAGTTTGTTGATAGCTGATAGTGGTAAAAAACTATTTTCTTCTAAGTTGATTTTTATATTGTTTAAAGAGTAATTGGTATCTCCAAGTTTAGATAATTGTTCTCTTACCTGTTCTTTTGTGAGACCAGCTTTCTTAGCTTTTTCTGTGATTTTTTCTCCCAAAACATCAACTTGCTTATCATTATATTTAAGACTTAACCTTGGCGCCCCACCTATAATGATCTCGATTTCGGCATCGATATTATATAGGATATTCTCATCTTGATAGCTGTCTTTTGCTCTCTTTAGAAGGTCTACAGAGGAGGTTTTATATACAAGGCTATCATTTAATATATATCCTGGTTTTTCAAATGTCGCAATTTCTCCCCGACTTGCATCTATTGGAGATCTCAATCCTTTATACTCGCCAGTAGAAAGTTTAAATTCTATTCCATCACCAGTGCTTATATCTTTTTCTAATTCTACATAGACCTTGTATTTATCAGCCCTAGCAACTCTTCCTATCAATAGTCCTCTATTGTCTGGTCTATCGACAGATACAAAATCATCTCCAAAGCTTCCAAGCATAGCACCCCTTGTAAACTCTCTGTTGAACACTTGGGCCATGTCTTCTATGTTTTTTTCGTCTATGATATCTACGCCTTGGTCTAGTGCTTTTCTATAATTTTTAACTATAGTAGCTACATACTCTGGTCTTTTCATTCTTCCTTCAATCTTTAGGGAAATAATACCTGCATCTATTATTTTATCCAGGTCATTTATTGTGCTCAAGTCTCTAGTGCTTAAGAGATGCTTTTTATCCCAATCCTCCAAGAGTTTACCATCTTTATCTACTAATGAAGAGGGCATCCTACAAGGCTGTGCACATCTACCCCTATTTCCACTTCTACCACCAATCAAACTACTCATCAAACATTGGCCTGAATATGAAATGCAAAGAGCCCCATGAATAAATGCCTCTAATTCAATGGGGGTATTTTCGCTTATATGTTCTATTTCATCCAAGGGAGTTTCACGGGCAAGCACAACTCTTGAAAAGCCCATATCGTATAGAAACTCTGCTCCATATAAATTGTTAATAGTCATTTGAGTACTTGCATGTATTTCGAATTTAGGAAAAATTTCTCTTATTAGCTTTGCAAGCCCTATAT
>JARICQ010000124.1 GCA_029264075.1 Tissierellaceae bacterium
AGCTTTTGTCTATTTAAATCTTTATCTATTCCCCTTATAATATTCATATCTATCTTCACATACTTTGGTGACAGTATCAATAGTGCCAGCTCTCCATTATAGCCTGAACCAAAGTCATCCAGTGCCAAGTAGCTCTCCCATTCATTGACCTTCATTTGCTTTAGCTTTGTACTCTCATCGCTACTTTGTTCACTTTCTGTAATTTCAACAACAATGTTTTGCAGATGATCAGCAAATTCTTCTTCAAAGACATTTAAATCTTCATTTGAAAGCGAATGATTGGCAATTGAATTGATGAATATTTTGGCATCTTTAAATTGATCTTTTAACTTTTCATAGGCCCTCATAGATTCAAAAAGTGTAAGTTTTTCAATTTCATATAACTTAGATTGAGATTGTGCCAGACGAATAACATCATATGGAGACTTCATTTTTTTAGTTTGCGGTCTCATCAAAGATTCATAGGCAAATACCTCCCCAGTCCTCGCATCTACGATGGGCTGAAATGCATACCTTACCATAGCATTGTCAATGAAATAGTTGAGTTCTTCTTTTCCATGCAATAGAATAGAATCCTTATTATAAGCCTTTATGTTAAACTCTCCTACATTACCTTTTTCCTTGTTTTTTATTTCATACATAGCAAAATCCGTATACTTGATTAGCTCATCATAGTTTGATGAATCATCAGGATACCATGCAACTCCTCCCGATGCTCTGATTCGAATTTTTTCTCCATCAGGAAGCTCTAAAAAGGAACTATATAGGCTTTCCTTCATCTCATCTATTATTTTCCTTATATGGTCTTTCTCTTTATAGCCATAGATAAATATATAAAATTCGTCCCCTGACATCCTCGATATTACAGCATTGTATATTGTGAATTTCTTTAAAATTGAAGCTGCCTTTTGAATATATCGGTCACCATATTCATGCCCGTAGGTATCGTTAATGTATTTAAGATTATCTAAGTCCCACATAAGAAAGGCTGAATGCCCAGGGATTTTTTCATTCATTTTCTTTTTGACTATAGATTCAAACGCCCTTCTATTGAGTAGGTAGGTTAATGTATCGTGATCACGCTCATACTCTGTTTTCCGCTTTGATATGATTTCATCTGTTACATCCTCCAGTACACCGAGTACTCTTCCTTCCTGCTCTTCTATTGTCAATTGAACCCAGCAAGCCTCTCCATCATCTCTTTCATAATAGTATACATTTTCCAAATCGGCTTCTGGATGTTTTTTTATATCATTTAAAATATCTATTAAATAAAACTTTCTCACATAATTTACAGTTCTTTCATTTTTGATTCCTAAAATATCAAAAAATGTATTGGTAGCAAAGGCCTTATCCTCTTCATCCCTATATTCAAAGGCTCCTATAGGTATATCAACCATATTGATAATCTGTGATAGCTTAGATGCTGAATCTAAGACCTCATTGTTTAGTGTTTCTATTGCAAGGCCTAATTTATCTATTTCTGAAATATTTGTCCTAGTAAGCTTAAATGGATTGTTTGGATCACTCTCAATTACATTTTTCATCAGTTTGTTGATAGGTTTCATAAACAAGCTCCCTGACATATATACAACTACAATGCCAACTAGCAAGGAGATAGCTAGAGAAACCAGGACAGAAATTATAATTTCTTTTATGGGCCTAAATAAATGATTTTTTTCTACAAAACCTGTAAGGCTCCATTCTTCGTTTTCAAAAGGAGTGTTTTCATTGTATAAGATAAGATTGTGGCTGCTAGCATATATATCGCCATCAATCTTTTCATTTTCCTCTACCTTATATATATTTTTATCATTTGCCTTTTGGTAGCTTGTTGTTTGTGAATCCGAAAAAATATTATACAGGGGCCCACTCGAAAGAACCGTTTCGTTGCTAGCAACTTCGGTATCATTAATATTTAAAATATAGAAACCCCTCTTGTTTTCAGCTAGCTCATCATATTTTAGTTTTTTAGAAAAATAATCAACTGTTAAACCTGTCCCTATCACTCCATAGGGCCTACCATCTTGGTCTAAAAGAGGCAGGGAGTAAGTAATGATCTCTATATCCTCTGGACTTAGTCTAAAAGGCCTACTCCAATATCCTAGATCTTCAAATTCAAGATCTGTATATGATTCAGCTGCCCTATAGGGTTTATAATAAAACTCCGAAGCTTTTTCTTGCTCTGATAAGTCAAATTTATATGACCATTTGCTATCTAAGGGAACACCAAGCTTTTGAGCTATATCCATGGACCCACGCTCTAACAATATATCTGAATTATCGTTGGCATTGAATAGAGGATCTAAATCCCTTAGGTGGATTCCCTCTTGGTTGTTTTCACCTTCTAGTATTACAAATATTTCTGTTACTCCACTTTGCCTTAAGGAAAGCACTGCCTGCTCAGATATCTCCTCTAATAATTCAGGTATTAGACTTGGATCATCTTCTACTCCAGATTTAGAATACTCTTCTTGTATATACTCTTCAAAATCTGAGATATTAGACCAGCGCTGCAACATATCTTCTTGAATGTCATTTTTCCTTACAAGAACACGATTATCTAGTATATTTAAATATTCATTTGAAATGCTTTGAATAGTATTTCCAGCAAAAATAGCCAGGCCAAATAGTATTACTTGAATAAGCAATACTATCATCATAACTTTTATCAATTTATTCTTCATTTTCAACTAACCCAAATAGCTTTTTTTCAAATTCTAGGAACCACTTCTCAAAGTTCTTTTCTGAAGAAAATTCTCTAACTGCATCTTGGTGGCTTAGGCCTTGGTCCATAAGCTCCACAACTTTTTCCCTATCCATTTCTGCTTTATTCTTCAACTCTGATTCCAAGAGCGATCGCGCTTGGAATCCATTTTCAAAGGCTTGACTAAAGTATAAATCATATTCTTCCATTTGATCCATGGCTAGTGGTAGGGTAGCTTGTAGTTGTTTTGAAAGTCCTTCTATACTTCCTTCTTCAAATTCGTCTCTCAATCTTTCTCCATCATAGGCTGCTTTTTTTACAGGAAGATAGCCAGTTTTTATAGAGAATTCCGAATTTCTAGTCTCCTCAGTAAACCACTTTAAAAACTCAACTGCAGCTTCTTCATGGGCTTGATCAGACTCAACTACAACTATTCCAGCTCCTTGCTGGACCGCGTCTAGGCCTTTACCTTCAAAGTTGGGTAAGGCTAGGCTTAAAAGTTCAATCGCATAGCTTTCATTGTCATCTATAGTCACATTGTCTGGAAAATAACTAGCCCCAGTTGTAGATCCTACCAAGGCTATTATCTCACCAACCTTGGCATCGTCACTGCTAAATCTTCCATAAGATGTGTAGTAGCCACTTATATATGGTATGTAATAATTATCCCATATTTTTTTCATGTTTTCATAATCAAGATTTACTCTTACTTGACCTTCCTCTACTTGAAAAATCTCCTCGCCCAATTGTTTTGATCCAACTAAAATATAGTTGGCCAGTGCATCCCTGCCAAAAAATGCCCTGCCATCATTCTTCTTTTCAGTTAAGCTATCTGTCCACCTGTAATATAATTCTCCTGTCTTTCTTATATCCTCCCATGTTTCTAGATCCTTTATCTTTGCCCCAGTAGCCTCAGCAAACTTATCCCAATCAGTTTTATTTACCATGAGAACTTCTGTAGCCTTGGCAGTTGGAAATATCTTAAGCTCCTTATTTTCTCCCAAACGCCCCTCTTCTATATAGGAGTCTACATACTCGTCAAGTTCTTCTTCTGTTAAATAGCTTTCTAGATTTGCCAGTATTCCTTTTTGATCGAGATAATAGGCCATTTCTGAATAAACCGAAACCATATCCGGCATCTTACTAGAGCCCACCTTATTATCTGCTGAATTGGCAATATTTTTCTCCAATTGCCCTATGTTTCCCTGGCTATATGCTTCTACAATAATCCCCTTTTCCAAGCCTATTGTTTCGTTAAAGTCTTCAACAAACTCATCAAAAATCACTTTTTGGCTACCATTGTAGTAGTGCCAT
>JARICQ010000145.1 GCA_029264075.1 Tissierellaceae bacterium
TTCGCTTTTATTAAATACCATATGAATATAATTTAAGTTGTCATCCATGATTATCTTTTCTACAGCATTATGATCTTCTGTGCTATAGTTATAAACTTTTTCAATCATTTAAATATCTCCTCCTTTATAGTATGGTCTAATTATTCAACTTTCTCCTTATACTTACCCAAAAAAAAGAATATTATTATATAAGTTTTTTAATTACAAATATTGCAAAAAATTAAAACATCTGTTAAGATAAAAGCATAATGAAAGTAGCTAAGTAGAATAGGAAGGATTGATAGATATGTTTAAAGTTCAAGATTATGCCTTTCAAATAGAAACAACTACAAGATCTATATTTAATAAGGATAAGTTTGGCCTAGGGATTGTAGCAAATTCTGATTTTATAGAAAAAAATCCATTTATACCTATATGTCTAGTATTGGGCAATTTTTACAATAAATTAGATGATGCTAGTAAGGTTAAAATCGATGACTTTATGGAAAGATATCATTGGCTGATGGATAAGACTATAGAGGAAATTGGAGAGATAAAGATTAAAGAGATAATTAAAGAATTTAATGAAATAGCATCTACAGCTTAAATTTTAAATAAAAAACAAGTACCAAATAAAGAAAAGCTAGAATTAGAATAAATATTTATTCTAATTCTAGCTTTTTTATATGGATTTTAACCTTCTTAATTCTTTTTCAAGCTCTCTTTTCTGAGTGTGGAGAAGTTTCACCTTTTCAATGACATCCTTATCTTTTGAAGATAATAGAAGTGCTATTTCATTTATATCTTTATTTTTCCAAGAAAAATCTTTTAAAGCTCTATTTCCGCAGACAAATTCAACTCTGACATTTCCCTTGTACCTCTTCCATTTACGTATCTTTATCATTCCAATCTCACCAGTATAGGAAAGATGGGTTCCAGAACAAGGTGAGAAGTCTATATCGTCTATTTCCACTATTCTTATACTTGAATCAACTGAGGGTATTTTTCTTACAGGAATATTCTCTAACTCACTCAAAGTCATATAATATGCCTTGATTTCAAAATTTGAGCTTATTATTTTATTTACATAGTTTTCAATTTTATCTGCTTGTTCCCAAGTTAAATCAGGAAGGCCTATATCTACATAGACATAGTCACTTCCAAGATGAAAACCTACAGTATCTCCATTGTAGAGCTTATAAAAGCCTGCAGAGAGAAGGTGCTGGCCTGTATGCTGTTGCATATTGTCAATTCTAGTAGTCCAATCTATGCTCAGTGAAACCTTGTTGCTATGTATGTTTTCATCTATTACGTGAATTATTTCACCGTCTTCCTCATATACATCCTTAACTCTTATTCCGTTAATACTTCCAGTGTCTCTGGGTTGTCCTCCTGATAGATGTGGATAAAATATTGTCTTATTTAATTTTAAATAATAAAGATCATCTTCATATCTTTTATCTATTATTCTTGCACTGGATTTTCTTAAATAAGGATTTTCAAGGTAAAGTTTGTAGTTCATTTCTTACATCTCCTTTTAGTATTAAATATCTTTAATATATAATATCATAAATATATTAAAGATAGAAGATTGTAATTTATTGAGAGTTTTAAAGTTTAGACCAATCTAGGCTATTCTATCTAAAAACAATGTGTTATAATAGAAAAAAAGACTTGGAGATTATCATGAGGAGACCTTTCTTGGGAATCGGAATTTCATCAGTAATTGGAATAATCATATCATATTACTTTAAAGTAGATATGTTTTTTTCTTTTGCTTTACTTTTGATAGGATTTTTAATATATGGAATTTTAGTATATAGGGATATAAATAATTCGTATTTTATACTTATATTATCTCTAGTGATTGGATTGACATTGGGCTCATACAGATTAAATAGTAGTGTGTTGATAAAGAATATAGAAAAATCTCTAAATATATCCGGAATAGTTGATCAAGTATCAAGCCAGGATGAAGACCAAAGCAGGTACATATTAAAAGTGTCTAGCATAAGTGAAAATGATGGGCAAAAGACTACAAATGAAAAAACTATGCTTAAAATCATAGGGGAGTCAAAGCTAGAACTTGGTGATAGAATCGAGTTTAGAGGAAATTTCAAGATACCAATGGAAAACACAAATCCTAAGCTTTACAACTATAGGGAAAATCTAATTTCAAAGGATATTTATACTACTATTACTATAAAGTCAGGAGATATATTCAATATAGATACAAACAATAGAGAATTCAAGTATAGGATAAGAGATTCTTTTAAAGACCGAGTTGAATCTAGCTTTGATAAATATTTAAATGATGAAAATAGTGATTTAATCAAGGGTATAGTACTGGGGGACTATAATTATTTGGATGAAGATTATTTAAAGGCCTATAGGGAGATAGGCCTCGCCCATATACTTGCTGTATCAGGACTTCATATTGGCATAATAGCTGGGGCCCTAGTTTTTTTCTTATCTCGGATTGGCTTAAGTAGAAAATGGAATATCTCAATCACTATTGCTATAATTTGGATATATGGATATCTAATAGGATTTCCATCATCAATTCTTAGAGCAAATCTTATGTTTACTATGCTTTTTATTGCAAGACTTATGGCAGAACCATATGATAGCATCAATGCATTATTTTTATCATTTTGGATATTGATACTATTCAGTCCATTAAGTGTACTTAGTATAGGATTTCAGCTATCATATGCTGCTAGTTTTTCTATATTATATCTTGCACCAAGAATAAGTAAAAGTTTTTACCCACTTGAAAGCGATAATAGATTTAGAAAAAATTTGATTTCAACTATTTCAGCCCTTATTGGATTATATATAGGGATACTTCCAATTCAAATTTATTATTTCAATGAATTTTCAGCATTGAGTATTGTATCAAATATAATTATTGCCCCGATTATATCATTTGTGTTAATAGCATCCTTTGCTTTACTTATCGTTGAATTTATATTTTCGCCGCTAAACTTTTTAATTGGATTTGTAATCAATATATGCCTAAATATTCAAAGTGTTTTAGTTGATATTATACATCAATTTAGTTTTTTGAACTTTAAATTTGCAAGTCCAGATATAGGAGAGCTTATCCTCTATTATATTTTGATTTTTATAATTGTAAAAACAATCGATTTTTCATATTTGAAGGGGAATGTAAATAGGGCAATTTATACTTATCTTGTATTTATTGTTCTTATAGGATTAGGACTTGAGCTCAATGACAATTCTCTTGAAATAGACTTTATAGATGTAGGACAAGGTGATGCAGCCCTATTGAGAACTAGGAGTGGTGATTATTTGATAGATACAGGAGGAGAAGTATTTGGTGATTTTGACATATGTAAAAATATTACCCTTCCTTATCTTGAAAAACATGGGGTTAAAAAACTTAAAGGATTATTTGTCAGTCATTTCCACCTTGACCACTGCAAGGGGATTCCTGTTTTGGAAGAAAACTTGGATATAGAAAGGATATTTTTTTCCTATGCAAATCCTGAGAGCGAGATATACAACTACATTATAGATTCTGGAATCCCAGCGACCTTACTTGAAGCAGGCGATGAGTTTTTTATAGATAAAAATACCAGTATAAGTGTTTTAAGTCCAAGCAGCATTGATAGAGATATGGGCTATAGTGAAAACAATCTATCACTTGTCTTAGAGATTTCCTATTACAATAGAAAGATACTTTTTACAGGCGATGCTGAAATGGAAACAGAAAATTACATAGGAGAAAAATTAACCAAGGTGGATATATTAAAGGTTGGACATCACGGTAGCGCAACATCTTCTACAGAAAATTTTTTAGATAAAACAAGACCTGATATAGCCCTTATATCTGTAGGAAGAAACAATAGCTATGGGCATCCATCTACGGATGTCATAGATCGCTTGGATAATTTTGGAGTTAACATTTATAGAACTGACCTTGATGGAATGACCAAGATAACTATGGATAGGGAAAAATTAGACATAAGACCATTTTTAGCTGAGGATGGTCTAGCTAAAGATAATAATATATTACTAGCATTACTTCTAATCTATTATTTATCTTCTTATATCCTTAGTAGAAATTATCTAATATTAGATGAGGAGCTGAACTATATTGAAATATAGTGAATTATTAGACAGGATAAAAAAAGACCATATATCGAGTGCATACCTTTTTATAGGTGAAGAAGAGTATTTAATGAGAGAGACATTAGAAAAACTTAAATCTAAGTATATAAATCCATCATTTGAAACTTTAAACTATATAAAAATAGATGAAAAATTATCGGACTTTGATACTATATTTAATGCTTGTGAAACTCTTCCCTTCATGGGAGAAAAGAAGATAGTCATAGTCAATGATATTGAAAAGATGATTGAAAACGATAATGATGACTTAAGTAAAAAACTTAGTAAATACATAGAAACTCTTGATAGTCATGTAATATTGATTTTAATTGACAAGAGGAATAAGCTCAAAAAAACTACCAGTATATATAAAAAGGCTAAAAAACTTAATCTAGTAGTTGAATTTGATAATTTAAAGGGAAGAGATATAAATTCTTGGGTAGAGGGCCTTGCTAGAGAAAATAACAAGACCATATCCTACAGTAACATAAACTATTTTTTAAATAAATCAGCCTATAGTAGATACGGAAGTATTAAAAATTTATATGATATAGAAAATGAATTTCTAAAGGTAATTGCATACAGTGAAGGAGAGGATATAAGCAAGGAGAATATAGACATGGTCCTTATAAAAACTGTGGAGAGCAATATCTTTGATCTCTTGGAGCATATATCAAAAAGAGATAGCGACAAAGCACTTCAAATATTTGATGAGATTCACAGTGCGAAGGAGCCTGTTCAGAAGGTTTTATTTATGATAATCAGACACCTAAGGCTTTTACTTATCTATAAAATGTATAGAGAAAAGGGGTATAATGAAAATGAAACTAGGTCTAAGATGAAGATAAGCCCTTATGAATTCAAAAACATATCAAGACAATCTCATGGTTTTACAGAAAAGAGACTTATAAGGGCCCTAGATGAAATACTGAGCCTAGATACAAAGCAAAAGACTAGTTCTATTGATGACAAACTAGCCTTGGAAGTTTTGATAGTTAAATTATGCAAGTAAATGTTAAAACTTCGGCTACCCGAAGTTTTAACTA
>JARICQ010000151.1 GCA_029264075.1 Tissierellaceae bacterium
ATTTGTAAGGCTCCTCTCCAATACACCTATTCAAATAAATGTAAGCTTTATTCATACTGACACATATGAATCAAAAAACATATCTAAAAGTCATATGAATACTTTTTATAAAAATATAAAAGATTTAAGAGATAAGAAATACGATGGCATGATCATCACAGGTGCTCCAGTTGAGATGATGGAATATGAAGAGGTAGATTACTGGGAAGAGCTAAAGGAGATAATAGACTTTTCAAAGACAAATGTAACATCTACCATGTACATATGTTGGGGAGCACAGGCAGCAATGTATCACTTCTATGGGATAGACAAGAGAAAACTCGATGCCAAAATATTTGGCGTCTTTGAACATGAAAAAAAGCACGACACTTGTATGCTTTTAAATGGATTTGACGATATATTCTATGTACCACATTCAAGACATACTGAAGTTTTGACTGAGGATATAGAAAGGGTAGAAGAGCTTATCATTTTAGCCCAATCAGATGAAGCAGGTGTTCATGTAGCTGTTACAGACAACTATAGCAAGATATTTGTAATGGGCCATGCCGAGTACGATCCACTTACTCTAAAAGGTGAATATGACAGGGATATAAGCCAAGGTAAAAGTATCAATATACCAAAAAACTATTATCCTGATGACAATCCAGAAAACACTCCCTATGTAAAGTGGAGAGGTCATGCAAACTTGTTATTTAAAAATTGGGTAAATATAATCTATCAGGAAACACCATACAATATAGATTTAATTGGCAATCAATAGGAAATTTTAGGAGGTCTCAATGGAACAAACATCTTCAATATTT
The DNA here is from genome assembly GCA_029264075.1 of Tissierellaceae bacterium. Taxonomy (GTDB): domain Bacteria; phylum Bacillota; class Clostridia; order Tissierellales; family Tissierellaceae; genus JARICQ01. The sequence continues at coordinate 807 of JARICQ010000151.1, forward strand.
TCATTTGTATTTTTACTAGCAGCTTTAATTCCTATTTTTTGGGGATTTCATATAATTAAATTAAATAAAAAATCAAGTATAAACAGAGCTTTTCTACTACTTTGCATATCTTTAAGCATATGGTCTTTTGGTTTTTCCATGGCTAATCTGTCACAAAACTTAGAAAATGCCTTAATCTGGAGAAGGTTCTCAGCACTTGGGTGGACCTTGATATTCTCTGTTATAGTACATTTTTTGCTACTAGTCTCGAATCAAAAAGATGATATCAAACACAGCAAGTACTTATTTCTAATATATATTCCAGCCCTGATCAATATGTATATATTCGCCCTTTCAAATAATATGGCGATAGTTCAATATAATCTAGTTAGGACTGATTATGGATGGACCAACTTGGCTGTAAACAATGGCTGGGATTATTTTTATTATGCCTATTATTCACTTTATATGATTGCGAGTCTAGTCATTACCTGGAAGTGGAAGTCAAAGATAAAAGAAGAGAAAAAAATGAGACAAGCCAATCTTATATTTTTGGCTATATTATCTTCTGTACTACTGGCCAGCTTGACAGATATAGCTGCAAGTTCTATTCTTTCAAGACCCTTACCTCAAATGGCCCCCCTATTTGTCCTGCTTCCCGTATGGTCCCTATATTATTCAGCCAGGCACTATCATCTGGTAGACTATGAAAAAAAAGACCTGAAAGAAACAGACGAACTAATAATTACAGTAAAAGAAAAGGACAATATATACAACAATATTTCAAAGGCCATTTTCATCAATGGTGGGATTATATTTTTAGTTAGATATATCATTGATTTTAATAATATTTCTAGCAATCTTAGAGTGGGTATTATAGAGAGCTTGACATTTATTTTTATAGGGATAGTAATAAGACTAGTTCAAAAGTTAAAAAATAATAGACTAAAAGAACAAATCACTATGGCTATACTTATAGCAAGTATTCCAATATTTATGATTTATTTTTTAGATAGCATAACTATCTGGGCCTATCCACTTATTATAATAATAGCTTCACTTGTATTTAGTAAAAAAACACTTCTGCTATCAGCAGGTATAGTCTCTATCCTAACACAGATCTTAATTTGGATGACAACACCTTATAAGACTGTAGTAATGGATCAGAATGACTATATATTTAGAATAATAATATTAGCTTCCGCAATCATAGTAGGCTACTATGTAAACAAGACATATATTGCCAAAATGAAAGAAAATGATTTTAGAATTAAATTTCAGGAGTTAAATGCAAGTATTTCTTCTGACTTTATAAGTATAAATGCAGAAAACGCAGATGAAAAGATAAATCAGTTTTTAGCGAGGGTAGGTTCTTTCTTTAAATCGGATAGGGTATATATATTTATGGTTGACTATGAAGACTATAATATGACATATTCTCATGAATGGTGCAATGAAGGAATAGAATCTGGACTGGAAAAAATTGGGGCTCTGCCACTTAAGGACTTTCGATGGTGGATACGTGAACTTGAAGATAAGAGATTTATACATGTAAAAAACACAGGAGAAATGCCAGAGGAAGCCTCTAATGAACAAAGAATCATCCTAGAACAAAATATCAAGTCATTAGTATCTGTCCCAGTCCAAGGCAAGGATAGGATCAAAGCAATTATCACCATCGATTCTGTAAACTCTTATAGGGAATGGCCGGAGGAGGACGTAGATCTTCTTCATATCTTGTCAAATCTTTTGTCAGATGCCCTAGCAAGGATGAACTCCGAAGAAGAAATCCAACATATGGCCTACTATGACAATTTAACAAATCTTCCAAACAGATTTCTATTTAAAGATAGGGTTGTAAATGCTATAAACTTAGCCAAAAGGACCGGTGGCTTGATCAGTATAATATTTATAGACCTGGATAACTTTAAATCAGTAAATGATACAATCGGTCATGATGGAGGAGATCAACTTCTTAAAGAGGTTGCCAGAAACTTAAAGAGCAGGGTAAGAAAAAGCGACACAGTATCTAGATTTGGTGGAGATGAATATATGATCATGCTAAATAATATTAAAGATGAAGAGGATATATCTAGAATCGCAGATAAGGTTTTAAGCATTTTCGCCAAGCCTTTTATCATTCAGGGCCAAGAGTTCTTTGTAACAGGTAGTCTAGGTATATCTGTATATCCCATAGATGGTGAGGACCCAAAGACACTAATCAAAAATGCTGATACAGCTATGTATCAAGCAAAATCAAAGGGGAAAAATCGTTATGCATTTTGTACTTCCAGTATGAAGACCGAGGTGGAAAAGAATCTGACCATATCAAATGATCTCTTTTATGCCTTGGATAGAAATCAATTTTCAGTACACTATCAGCCACAAATGGACCTAAGCAACAAGCATATAACAGGACTTGAAGCACTACTCAGATGGGAGCATCCAAAACTTGGCATGATACCACCCAAGGTTTTCATTCCAATAGCTGAAAAAAATGGTAGCATCAATAATATTGGAGATTGGGTACTTAGGACGGCCTGCCTCCAAAATAAAAAATGGCAAGATATGGGCCTATCTAACTTTAAAATAGGAGTCAATTTATCGGCCATACAATTTAGAAATCCCAATATATCTTATCAGATTGAGAGGATTTTGAATGAAACAGGACTTGATCCCAAATACCTAGAACTAGAAATCACTGAAAGCATAGCTATAAAGGAAGCAGATTTTGTGGTCAGGGCTCTAAATAAATTAAAAGAAATAGGCGTATCAATCGCAATTGATGACTTTGGAACAGAGTACTCGTCCCTTAGCAGACTAAAGAATCTCCCTATAGATAGAATCAAGATAGATATGGAATTCATACATGGGATTGAAAACAATGAAAAAGATAAGGCCATAACAACTATAATAATTAATCTGGCCAAGAGCTTGGGACTCAATGTCCTAGCTGAGGGAGTAGAGACAGCACCTCAGGTAGAGTTCTTAAATCAAAAAATGTGCGAGTATGTACAAGGATACTATTACCACAAGCCAATGCCAGCAGATAGGATGGAAAAGATACTAATAGATCTTCAAGATAATATAATATAAAAAAGACAATGCTAGACTAGAGAACAACACTCTAATCTAGCATTTTTAAAAAAAGAAAAAAAGATTTGAAATTAATGCAATAAAATAGGGACCTTGATAGTTACCCTAGTATAGAAGGAAAATAAAAGGAGGAGTAAAAATGAAGATGAGAAAGATTTATTATGGAATTCCAGTACTTATACTAGCAGTGATTGTTGTTGGATTTCTAGCAATTGCACCAGCAAACTCAATGACGATGGATGTGAACCCAAGCATTGAGCTTGTGACTAGTAGACTAGACAGGGTGGTTGAGATCAATCCACTAAATGAAGATGGGGAAGACCTATTGAAGGGGTTTGAGCAAAAAGATAAAAACCTTGAGAATACAGTAAGCGATCTAGTAGATTTGATGATTTCGACAGGACATATCAAAGGCGGAGATGATAACTTTGTCATGATAACTGTAGAAGATGATACAATTGAGAGCAAGTATGTAGACAGGGTAAACAAGACAATTGCAGACATGTTAGAAAAGAAACAAATAGAGGCAACAGTCCTCAATCAAGAGGCCGCAGCTAGAGGAGAGGGAGAAAAACAAACAGGAAGAGAAATAGCAGCTCAAAAACTATCCGATATAGATAGCAGTATAACCCTAGGGCAGCTTGGAGATATGACTGTAAGAGAATTATTTAACTATAGCAGAGACAACAATATTCCAATAGAAAAACTGTTTAAGGTAGCAGAGGGAAATTTGGAAAAGACAAAACAAGAAAAAGTAAAAGAATCAAAAGATATGATTTCTCAAAAAAGAGCAGAAGAAATAGCACTTGCAACAATTAATGGTGAAAT
>JARICQ010000061.1 GCA_029264075.1 Tissierellaceae bacterium
TATACTTAGAAGAAAGAGAGGAGTGGAGTTATGTTAAAATACTTAGCAAGAAGGCTTCTTCACTTGATACCAGTTATTATTATAATTTCTATGATTATATTTGGCATTATTGAAATAATGCCAGGAAACCCAGTAAATGCATATCTAGGACAGGGCAGTGAAGCAAGTCCCGAGCAAATAAAGCAAATAACAGAAGTTCTTGGACTAGATCAACCAGCTCCTGTTAGATATGGAAAGTGGCTGAGAAGGGTCTTGTCAGGAGACTTTGGAACTTCTACAAAATATAGGCAGCCTGTTCAAGATATAATCGGCACTTATATTTGGAATTCATTTTTATTAAATGTTGTGTCATTGGCAATAGCATTTGCCATAGCAATACCTGTAGGCATTAAATCAGCTGTAAAAAAATATGGACTATTTGACAATTTTTGGACTGTATTTTCACTGACTGGAGTTTCTATGCCATCATTTTTCTTTGGATTGCTCCTAATATTTTATGTGGCTATTCCAGTGAGTTGGATTCCACTAAATGGCAAACAAGATGTTATAATGGCCATTAGAGGCTATGAAAGTAAAGGGGCAGAGATATTAGATATAATGAAGCATATGCTGCTTCCGGTAATAGTACTTACAATAATAAGCTTAGCAAGCCTTACTCGATACATAAGAAATTCTGTAATAGAAGTAATCAACCAAGACTATATCAGGACGGCAAGATCTAAGGGCCTTAGCGAAAAAGTAGTTATATACAAGCATGCCTTTAGAAACGCACTACTTCCTATAGTTACTCTTTTGGGTCTCTATATACCTAGATTGTTTGGTGGATCAATACTTCTTGAAACAGTATTTATCTGGCCAGGAATAGGTAATGTACTTTACACATCAATACTTGATAGAGATTATTCAATGCTTATGGCAGCAAATGTATTCTATGCACTCTTAACTCTTGCAGGGAATCTATTGGCTGATATATCCTATGCATTGGTAGATCCAAGAATAAAAGTAGAATAGGGGGTGGCGGAAAATGACAGATGAAAGAAAAGATTTAAAAGAGCTTAAAAATAAAGCCGTAGGACCTTGGCAACTAGCTTGGGAGCGTTTTAGAAAAAACAAGGTGGCCGTAGTAGGAGCCACTATATTCATAATAATAGCCCTAGCTGTGATCATAATTCCGATGGTTTCACAATATGAAATGTCAGAGTTCAATTTAGATGACAAAAACCAGCCACCGTCTAGAGATCATTTACTGGGCACTGATGAACAAGGTAGGGATGTAATGCTTAGATTGTTTTTAGGTGGCAGAATATCTATACTGGTAGGTCTCATGGCAGCAGGTGTTTCTGTTGTCATAGGAGCAACAGTAGGAGGTGTAGCTGGCTACTATGGGGGATGGGTTGACAATATTCTCATGAGATTCGCAGAGATTGTTTATTCTATACCATTCACCCCTACCGTAATATCTATATCAGCAGCCCTTATGTTTAGGGTAACATCTGATCAAAAGATGTTTCTTGTAATGGCGCTTATAGGAATACTTAGCTGGCCAGGTCTAGCGCGTCTGGTAAGGGGACAAATCTTGTCACTTAGGGAGCAAGAATTCATGCAGGCGACTGAGATACTTGGTCTTTCCAATAGATCAAAGATAATCCGTCACCTGCTTCCAAACACGTTGGCCTTTATCATAGTAAGCGCTACCCTTGGTATGGCTAGTGCCATACTTACAGAGGCGGGCCTGTCTTTTCTAGGACTTGGTGTCACTCCACCAATTCCAACCTGGGGCAATATGCTTCAAAGGGCTACAAATAACAAGGTATTTACTAGTTATCCGTGGATGTGGCTACCACCAGGAATCATGGTAATGTTGACAGTAGTTAGTATAAATTTATTGGGTGAAGGTCTAAGAGATGCCTTTGATCCCAAGGAAAGTAGGTAGAGAAGATATGAAAAACATTCTAGAAGTTAAAGACTTAAAAACATATTTCTTTACAGATAAAGGAACAGTAAAAGCCGTAGACGGCGTTTCATATACATTAAAAGAAGGTCAAACCTTAGGTATAGTTGGGGAGTCTGGTTGTGGGAAAAGTGTAAATGCAATGAGTATATTAAATTTAATAGAAAAACCAGGTAAAATAGTTGAAGGTTCCATCAAGTTTAGAGGGGAGGAGCTTGTAGGTATTTCTCAAAAAAAGATGCGGGAATACAGGGGTAATGATATATCAATCATATTTCAAGAGCCTATGACTTCTTTAAACCCAGTATTTAGAATCAATCAGCAAATATCTGAATCACTTATACTACATCAGCATATGACCAAAGCTGAAGCAAGAAAGAAATCAATAGAACTACTTGACCTAGTAGGTATACCTAGGGCAGAAAAGGTTGTAGACGACTATCCTCACCAGCTCTCAGGGGGAATGAGACAAAGGGTAATGATAGCTATGGCCCTTGCATGTGACCCAAAGATCCTTATTGCAGATGAGCCAACTACAGCTCTTGATGTGACCATTCAAGCACAGATACTTTCGCTGATGAATGATCTACAAAAAGAGACCGATACTTCAATCATGCTAATCACCCATGACCTTGGAGTAGTTGCTCAAGTAGCAGATCATGTTCTTGTAATGTATTCAGGAAAGATAGTTGAATCAGCACCTGTTAAGGAATTGTATGCTAGTCCAAAACATCCCTATACTCAGGGCTTGCTTGAATCTATACCAAAGTTAGATGATGAGAGGGAAAGACTAAGCAGTATAGAAGGAGTAGTACCAAATCCATTTGAGCTACCTCAGGGTTGTTATTTTGCAGATAGATGCAAGTATGTAATGGATAGGTGTAAGATAGAAGTACCTCCCCAGTATAAGATCAATGAAGAACACACGACAGCCTGTTTCTTGTATGATGAAAAAGAAAGGGAGGGCGATGATTAATGGAAAATAAGCTTGAAAATCTAAAGACTCCACAAGAAGATAAGATATTAGAAGTTAGAAATATAAAGAAATACTTTCCTATAAAAGGTGGCTTCCTTCAAAGGACTGTGGCAAATATAAAGGCAGTAGATGATGTTTCTTTTTACATTAAAAAGGGAGAAACCCTAGGGCTTGTAGGAGAATCAGGATGCGGTAAATCTACACTAGGTAGAACTATAGCTAGACTCTATGAGCCTACAGAAGGTGAGATAATATATGATGGAGTAGATATAGCAGGACTCAAGGGCCAAGGATTAAAAGATTTAAGAAAAAATATGCAAATCATATTCCAGGACCCCTACAGCTCATTAAATCCAAGAATGAATGTAAGCACTATAGTTGGAGAAGCTATGCTCGCCCACAACATGGTTAATAAGGGAAGAGAGTATACAGAAAGAGTTATAGAGGTCATAGAAAAATGTGGACTTTCAGACTATCATATATACAGATACCCCCATCAGTTTTCAGGTGGTCAGAGGCAGAGGATTGGCGTAGCAAGAGCCTTGGCTCTTGATCCAAGTTTTATAGTTGCAGATGAGCCAGTATCAGCACTCGATGTTTCTATTCAATCTCAGGTTTTAAACCTCTTGATGGATCTTCAAGAGCAAATGGGGCTTTCTTATTTGTTTATTTCTCATGACCTATCTGTAGTTAAACACATCTCAAATAGGATTGGTGTAATGTATTTGGGAGCCATAGTAGAGCTTGCTGATAAGAGAACCCTGTATAACGATTCGCTTCATCCATATACTCGAGCACTTCTTTCGGCCATACCTGTTGCAGATCCAACTAGGATAAAAGAGATGCAACCAATAATAGGCGAAATACCATCAAATGTAGATGTACCATCGGGGTGCAAATTCCATACTAGATGTGTTTATGCAAAGGATGTATGTAAAGAAGTAATTCCAGAGTATAGGGAAATAAAACCAGGTCATTTTGTTTCATGTCACTTTGCGGGTGAAATATAATCACCCCTTTAGAAAGGAAATGTTTATGGCAAATGATAGAAGACAAAGTACAAAAGAGAGCAAAAGAGAAATCAAAGAGAGACTACTAAGGAAAAGAGAGATTGATGAAGACAAGAGGGATATAGACTTTGAAAAGCATGACGTATTTGCAATGGTTTTAGCTCTTAGCTACTATTTAGTTCCTATCTTTATTGTAGTCGTACTGGTGTTTTGGTTTATGATAAGATTAATATTTTTCTAGTATAAAATGAACTTAAATTATAGAATAGAATACAGAAAAGGAGGTCACCCTCCTTTTTTCTGTATAGAGAATTAAAAGAATATATATGGGTATAAATATCTTAGCATTTAAAATTAAGGATGTGATAAAATGAAAAATGTAGTCGCTTTTTTTGATATAGATGGAACTCTTTTTAGAAATTCACTTATGATCCAGCATTTCCGAACATTAACTAAATTTGAAATAATAGACCCAGCTATCTGGCATACACAAATCAAGAAGGTATATGAAGAATGGGAGGCTAGATATGGAGATTTTGAGGAGTATCTAGAGGTAATTGCCAAAGCCTATTTAGACGCTCTTATAGGAGTAGATAAAACATACATGGAGATAATAGCGTCAAAGGTAATTGAATTAAATGGTGACATGGTCTACAAATACTCCAGAGATAGGATTGACTGGCATAAAAAAATGGGCCATAAGGTTTTCTTTATATCAGGCAGTCCTGATTTTTTAGTGTCAAAGATGGCAGAAAAATACGGAGTTGATGAATATAGGGGGACCCACTATATGGTTGATGAAGAGAATAGATTTACAGGCGAAATAAGAAAGTTGTGGGACTCAGCCAACAAGGAAAAGGTCATACATGAATTAATTGAAAAATATGATGTAGATCTTTTGAATAGTTTTTCCTACGGAGATACTACTGGCGACTTGTCCATGCTTAAAATGGTAGGTAACCCAGTTGCAATCAATCCAAATAAGGCACTATTTTTAACTATTAGAAATGATTCTACTCTCAAAGAAAAGATAGATATAGTGGTAGAGAGAAAAAATGTAATCTATAAGATAGACCCCGATACCGAAATAATGTAATCTGGTTTTTAAATATAGAAAAAATTATATTGAATTGCAAAAAGATAAAAAACATAGTAAAATAATAAGGTGTGATTGATAATTTCAACTAAACACCTATAGGAGGTGAATCGATGGAGATAAAAATACCAATGAGACAGCATATTGGAGGACTTAATGATCCAGTAGTAGATATAGGAGATAGGGTCTATAGAGGAGATTTGATAGCTATAGCGAATGGTCTTGGCGCAAATATACATAGTGGCTTTAGCGGACTAGTCAAAGAACTAAAGGCTGAATATATTTTGATAGAAGCAGACAAGGACCAGCCAGATGACTATAGCAAAATAGATAAAAACGAAAATATCTTAGAAATGATAAAACAAGCAGGTGTAGTAGGAGCTGGAGGAGCTGGTTTTCCGACTTGGATAAAGCTAGATACAGATCTAGAAAATGGATCTGTAATTTTAAATGCCTGTGAATGTGAACCGCTGGTAGAGCACAATATAAGATTTATTGAAAAAAATCCAAGCCTTATAATTAGAGGCCTTAAATATGCTATGGAGATAACAAAGGCCAATAAAGGATATATTGCTATAAAGCCTAAAAATAAAGATGCCCTAATATCTCTTTCCAAAGAAATAAAAGATATAGAGACCATAGAAATAAAATATATGCCTGACCTCTACCCCTCAGGAGATGAAAGAGTTATCATCAAGGAAATTTTGGGAGTAAAACTTGAGCCAGGTGAACTTCCGTCTGCAGCCAATAGTCTAGTATTAAATGCAGAGACAATCAAAAATATAGTTTGGGCTATAGAAGACAGGAGACCGGTAATTACAAAAGATTTAACCATAGGGGGCAGGGTTGAGTCAGGAGAAAATGTATTATTTGACGTTCCCATAGGCCTGCCTTTAGAATATTTGATTGAAGAAGCTGGCGGATATATAGAACCATACGGTGAAATATTGATGGGAGGCCCCTTTACAGGGAGGCCAGGAAGTCCAGATTCACCAGTTGTAAAGACACTAGGAGGGATATTTGTAACTATGCCACTACCAAATGATTCTAGAAAGTTCGGTTTAATAGGTTGCGAATGTGGGGCAGATATAGAGAGATTAAGAGAACTAGTAGATGAAATGGGTGGGCAAGTAGTCGGAGAAACTAATTGCAAGAGAATGGTAGATGTAAATGGTAGACTAAGATGTGATGAGCCGGGTGTATGCCCAGGTCAGGCAGAGCAAGTCTTAAAACTTAAAAAAATGGGAGCAGAATCAATAATAGCTGGAAGCTGCGAACCTTGAACTGATACAATAACAAATGTAGGTCCTAGGATAGGATTGAGACTTTATCATAGTACAGACCATACTTTAAGAAGTGCAAATCATAGATTATACAGAAGAAAAAAAGACTAGGAGTGATATTTTGTCTATATCAAA